>NZ_NHCK01000036.1:0-68139 GCF_002172815.1 Hyphomonas sp. TMED31
CTTCGCGACCGCTTGGGAAGGCTGTGTTGGGCGCGCTCAAGCCGCCAGTCGCGGGGCAGCTGGCAAGGGCGTTTGGGGAAAAACTGCCGACTGGCGGAAAATCGGAATGGGTGGCTTTCGCCACGCGGGCCAATGCGCAAGTCGTCGCGCCTGTAGGCGGTACAGTGGAATATGCCCGCCCGTTCCGGACGTATGGATCAATGTTAATTTTGCGGACGAGTGACGGCTACCATGTTATTCTTACAGGTATGAGCCGGATCTATGTCACTGAAGGCCAAGGCGTTTCTGCAGGCGAGCCCGTGGGCCGGATGCCCGACCGCGCAGACCCCGTTCCCGAATTGAATATGGAATTAAGGCTTGGCGACAAGGTGATGAATCCGGCAGACTGGTTNCCAGGCCGNAGCTAAGGTCAAAGGATTATGGAGGACTTCAATATGCGTTCACTACTGACGGGGGCTGCCCTCGGTGTCGTATTGGGTGGCGCAGCTGTNGGGTTCTCTGCCTTTGCGTCGCCNGAAGACCGCGCGGAAGACCCACGGATGATCACGTATCAGCAGCTGGACCTGTTCGCTGAAATACTGGCCCGCGCCCGTCAGGACTATGTGACCGAGATTGACGANAAGGCCGCGATGAAAGCCGCCATCAATGGCATGCTGACCTCGCTTGACCCGCATTCAAGCTATCTCGATCCCGATGATTTCCGCTCCATGCAGGTGCAGACCAGNGGGGAATATGGCGGGCTCGGCATTGAAGTCACGATGGAAGATGGCTTTGTGAAGGTGATCTCGCCGATGGATGATACGCCAGCCAGCCGGGCTGGAATTCAGCCGGGCGATCTGATCACAGCCATCAATGGCGCGCCGATCATTGGACAGACCCTGAATGATGCCGTGAAGGAAATGCGCGGTGAGAAGGGGACCGATATCGACATCACCATCCTTCGCGAAGGTGTTGACCCATTCGATGTGACGCTCACCCGCGAAGTTATCCAGCAGAAATCCGTCACCTGGAAGATGCAGGAAAATGACATCGGCTATATCCGTATTTCGACNTTCAATGAGCGCACGACANTGCTGCTGGAAGAGTCGATTGAGGAAATTGCCAAGGAGACTGGCTCGCGTCCGCGTGGCTTGATTCTTGACCTGCGCAACAATGGCGGCGGGCTGCTCGATCAGGCTGTTTCCGTGTCTGACATGTTCTTGTCAGGCGGTGAGGTCGTGTCCACGCAAGGTCGTCGTATCTCGGATATGGAGCGCTATAATGCCCGGTCTGGCGAAGTCTTCAAAGGCACGCCAATGATCGTGCTGATCAATGGTGGGTCAGCGTCTGCGTCAGAGATCGTCGCTGGCGCACTACAAGATCGCAATCGCGCGACCGTGATTGGCACAACCAGTTTCGGCAAAGGCTCAGTGCAGACAGTCATCCCGCTTGGCGCAGATCGTGGCGCAGTTCGCCTCACCACGGCGCGCTATTACACGCCGGCCGGTCGCTCGATTCAGGCGCTCGGAATTGATCCGGATATCGAGATCACGCAATCGCGCCTGACCGAAGAAGAGCTTGCCCGCATCAAGCGCTGGTCGGAAGCAGATCTTCCGCATGCGCTTGCCAATGAAGATGGCGAGGCTCGCCAGGACATCTCCATGCCGGACGAACAGCCGCCTGAAGACTGGGATGGTGAGGACTATCAGCTGAAAAGAGCTGTGGAAATGTTGAACGAAGGCACTGTTACCGCCAGTGCAATTCGCCGAGCTGGTTAACGAGATCTTTGCAACCTGTTAACCAGTTGGATGCAATTCTGTTCGTTCGGAATGCACCAATCTGATTAATGAGGTCCATGAATGGCTAGCCGCAGGGATGCCGACCCGTCTCCATTGCGTTCGGGTCTGACTCATACCGGATTGAGCCTGCTCGTGTTCGGAGGCATCGCCGCCAGCCTTGGCGCTGTGATCCATTATTCCGGCAATCCGGCAAATTCAGGCCCTCGTGAGGTGCTTGCCCTGTTCGAGACAAGTCAGGGGTCGCAAGCCAATCTGAAAACGCGCCTTAAATCGGAAACGCCGACCGGCGTTGCGGCGACGGTCGTTCTGGCGGATGACGACACCATCGGCATGCAACCCACACTGGGCGTGGAATACAGCGAGGCGCCGGTTTTGGCTGCCGAGGCCCAACCAACAGGTCAGGGCGATGAAGATTCAGCGGGTGCAGGCATTCGCATCAACGGCACCCTGGTGCGGCCGGGCGAGTCCTATGGGGAAATAACCCGGATCACGTCGCTCGACCCCGCGCCAATTTCCGGTCTGTCAGAGCGCGTGAACGGGCTGACCCTGCCGCGTATCTCTGCTGAGGGCCGGGCACCATCAGACGTGTACGCGCGCCCCTTTGCCAATCCGGGCAACCAGCCGGTTGTCGCGCTCGTCATCGGCGGACTCGGCATCAATGCCACACATACGAAAGCCGCGATCAACGAGCTTCCGCCTGAAGTGACTTTGTCCTTCGCGCCGGACGCCGGGAACCTCCAGTATTGGGTCAATCAAGCGCGCGAGAAGGGCCATGAAGTCCTGATCGAAGTGCCGATGGAGGCATTTGAGTACGGGCGTATGAAGATGCACCCGCAGACGCTGTTGGCAAATGATGATGGTACGCGAAACATTCCGCGGCTTGAGCGTTTGCTCAGCCGTGCAAGCGGCTATTTCGGCATTATCAACTATCAGGGTGCCAAGTTTGCAGAAGACGCAGGCGCGGTGAACTCGGTTCTGGACATTCTCAAGGATCGCGGTGTCGCGCTGATAGAAGATGGCAGCTTCTCTGGTGGTGCATTTGACACGGCAGCTGGCCAGACGAATCTGAAATATGCGCGTGCAGCCAGCACGATCGACGCCAAAATGAATGCGGATGATATCCGCAATGAGTTGCTTGGTCTGGAAACACTGGCCAAGGAAAGCGGCGGTTCGATGGGGGCAGGGTATGCCTACCCGCTAACCATCGAGATCGCGAAGGATTGGACGAAGGATCTGCAGAATCGCGGCGTTCTTCTTGCCCCTGTCTCCGCGCTGACCGCTGAAAAGTCTGCAGAAAATGACGCGTTGCAGCCGGTGAAGACTGGAAGCTTGATGCAGGCTCCGCTAAACCCTGAAGGGTGAGCGTAACAATACCTGATCCAGACCTGTATCGGCCGAATGTCGGCCTCGCCGTGTTTTCAAAGGCGGGGCATGTTTTCATTGGCCGCAGGATAAATGGCCGTGGGGCCTTCCAATGGCAGATGCCGCAGGGCGGGATCGACAAGGGCGAAACGCCGCTTGTTGGGGCGCTACGAGAACTCGAAGAAGAAGTCGGAATTCCCGACAAGCTCGTAGACGTTCTCGAAGAGACATCCGACTGGCTCTACTATGACTTTCCACATGATGTGAAAAAGCGCCTGCCGGGGCCCTATATCGGGCAGCGGCAGAAATGGTTCGCGTTGCGCTTCAAGGGCTCTGACAGTGATGTGCGCCTGGACCGGCACACGCCGGAATTCGATGCATGGCGCTGGGCACGTCTTGAGGAAGTTCCGTCCATGGTCGTACCCTTCAAGCGGATGGTGTACTCCGAAGTGGCCGAACGGTTTCGGACCTGGTGCGAACCGGTTCCGGGCCACAAGGAAACCCAAGGCTAGAGACCAGCAGACCTGAAGGGCGCCCTGATGACAAAATCCCTGTTGATGATCCATGGTATCGGGTGCGGCGGAGAGGTTTGGGATCGCATGCGGCCCGGCTTTGAGGCGGCTGGCTGGCTCTGCGAAGCGCCAACCCTTTTTCCGGATCGCCGCGTTCCNGANAACCCGCCTGAATCGCTCGCGGAACTTGGCCTGGATGATTATGTCTCGGCGATGGCTGACAAAGCGCGCGCGATGGCGGANGAGACGGGTGCGCCGCCCGCGGTAATTGGCCATTCGATGGGCGGNCTCATTGCGCAGTGCCTGGCAGAGGAGGGGCTTGTCAGTCAGGCGGTGTTCCTTACGCCTGCGCAGCCCAAGGATTGCGCTGTGGTGACGCTGTCGGTTGCGTATACTTTCCTGAATATCCTGATCGGACGTGACCGCACCAAGGGGTACAAGATTTGGCAGTCAGGCTTCCGGTATGGCGTGCTCAACAAGGTTGCGCGTCGTCGGCATGCGGAAATCTATGCAAGTGCCCTGTATGATTCCGGCAAGGTTTATGGCGACATTTCTGATGGTATTGAGGTTGACGAATCCCTGNTCAAAATTCCTACACTGACCATCGCGGCAGGAGCTGACCGGGCAACGCCTGCCAAGGGGGTTCGGAAGGTCGGTGAGAAATACGCCAAGAGCCCCGTCGCCGGAGACTTCNTGGAATACAAGGANAACGCGCACTGGATCGTTGATGAGCCGGGCACGGACAAGGTTGTGGCCGATATTGTCGCCTGGCTGGAGCGGGCTAGGCTTGATGAGACCCCATAAAGAAAAGCCCCAACCATCCGGTCAGGGCTTTCCTGTTTCGATGAAGATGCGGCTCAGCCCTTGCCAGCCATGCGCAGGAAGCGGTTGCGCAGGTCTGCATCAGATTTGAACACGCCCGTGAATTGCGTGGTGATCGTGCTGACATCCTTGTGGTGAACGCCGCGCGTGGACATGCATTCGTGGACGGCATCAATCAGGACAGCCGTGCCCATAGGGGCCAGGCTTTCGGTGATCGCATCACAGATTTGCGCTGTCATGGTTTCCTGTGTCTGCAGGCGTTTGGAAAAGATCTCCACGACACGTGCCAGTTTGGAAATACCCACAACGGCTGCCGATGGCATGTAAGCCACGTAAGCCTTGCCGAGGAAAGGCGCCATGTGGTGTTCGCAATGGCTTTCCACGTCAATGCTGCGCAGCATGACGATGTCGTCATAGCCCTGCACGTCTTCAAAGGTGCGTGACAGGTACTTTACCGGGTCTTCGTCATAGCCGGAGAACCATTCCTTGTAGGCATTGACCACGCGTTTTGGCGTATCAAGCAGGCCTTCTCGCTGTGGATCGTCGCCAGCCCATGCAATGAGCGTGCGAACGGCCTCTTCAGCTTCCTGAACGGTGGGGCGCTTCACAGGCTCAGCGCGTGCCTTGTCTTTATTGGGAGTGATGGCGTCCATTGCCATGATTGAAGTTTCCTTCGACTGAGGGACGGGGGTCGAGCCGAGGCTTGGTCTGGGAAAGCGCGTTCATCTTGCTCCCCTGCCCGGACTTAACGCCCGCCCGGAGTTGATACCCTCAGGGCGATATGAGGAACATAAGGGCGTGAATGCCCTGTTTCCAGCCCTTTCTACGGTGACGTTGCGCCAGTGGATGAGTCATTTCTTGGCTTTTTTGTACGTCAATGATACTGGCTCGCGGATGAAAACGATCCGATTTCACCGCTGTTCTGCCTGCTGCTGTTGCTGTTGACGCCTCAACGCGCCATTAGGGCTGGCCATATATTCCCGAAGCCAGTGCATTCCTCAGACTTTCGAAATCGAGCCATAAGACCATGACAATCCGCCTTTATGACACCGCCGCGCGTGAAAAGCGCGTATTCGAGCCGCAGGATCCGGCCCGGGTCACGATGTATGTCTGCGGGCCAACCGTCTACAACTACGCCCATATCGGCAATGCGCGCCCGCCCATCGTATTTGACACGCTGCGGCGTCTGCTGATGCGGGTGTATGGTGAGGATGCCGTCGTCTATGCACGCAACATCACCGACATCGAAGACAAGATCATCAAGGCGAGCCAGGAGAGCGGTCAGCCGATTGCGGAGATCACCCGGAAATTCGCGGACATCTACAATGCTGACACGACGGCGCTGAACGTTCTGCCTCCGAGCATCGAGCCGTGGGCGACGCAGCATGTCGGCGAGATGATCGACATGATCGAAAAGCTTGTTCGCAAGGGCTATGCCTATGTCGGCAAGGAAGGCGTCTGGTTCTCCGTCAAGACCATGTCCGACTATGGCAAGCTGTCAGGTCGCAAGCTGGAAGACAATGAAGCCGGCGCGCGGGTTGCGGTCGATGCGGACAAGCGCGATCCGGCAGATTTTGCCCTCTGGAAGTTCGCCAAGCCCGGCGAGCCGGAAGACGCGATCTGGGATAGCCCGTGGGGCAGGGGACGCCCCGGCTGGCATATCGAATGCTCGGCCATGGCCGCGAAACATCTTGGCAAGACGATCGACATTCATGGCGGCGGGATTGATTTGCAATTCCCTCATCATGAGAACGAGATTGCCCAATCCGAATGTGCGCACGGCGAGGTNATGGCGAATTACTGGTTGCACAATGGCTTCCTCGACATGGGCGGCGAGAAGATGTCGAAGTCTCTCGGCAATGTCGTCCTGGTTCACGACNTGCTCCAGAAATGGCCGGGCGAGGTGCTGCGCTTTGCNATGTTGAGCGGGCATTATCGCGCGCCCCTCGACTGGACCGAAGACCTGCTGAAACAGGCAAAGACGACACTCGACCGCATCTATGGCGCACTTCGCCGGGTCTGGGCCGCTGAAGGCGGAGAGATCGATGACCGCGGCGTGTTTGATGCGCTGTGTGATGACCTGAATACGCCGGAGGCGTTAGCGTCCCTTTCCCGTCTGGCAGGGGAAGCGAACACTGCTGCCGACAAAGGCGATGTTGACGCCATGGCGACAGCGCGCGCCAACCTGCTGGATGCAGGGGCTTTTCTCGGCCTGCTGACGATGACGCCGGCAAGCTGGGAACAGGGCGGCGATGATGACGACAAGGCGCGAATTGATGCGCTTGTTCAGGCCCGGATTGATGCTCGCGCGGCAAAGGATTGGGCAGAGGCAGATCGCATTCGCGATGAACTTGCTGCCGAAGGTATCGAGATCATGGATGGGGCAGGCGGCTCGACCTGGAGACGGGCCTGACAGCGTTGCCCATGACGGAAGCTTTATTTGACCTTAAGCGCGCCGTTCGGTCTGGTGCGGACCGGGCCTGAGCGTCCCGATTTCAATGCAAGACACACTTCGCCGCCTGATGGGCCTTTTGGTCATCATCAGGCGGCTTTTTTCGTCACAGCTGCAATGGCTTGCAAGAGGGGCGACCCAGAGCCATGTTCCGGGTGATGAGCGAGCTATATCACAATCGGGTTTTGGAACTGGCAGCAGGCATCCCGCATGTCGGCGACCTAGAGTCGCCGGACGGGTCCGTGCTGAAAGTGTCCCGCGTTTGCGGATCGACCGTGAAAGTGGACCTGACACTGGACGAGGCAGGCGAGCGCGTGACCGCAATTGCTGTAGATCCCAAGGCTTGCGCGCTGGGGCAAGCCGCGACGTCGATCCTGGCCGAACATGCCGTTGGCGCGACGATTGAAGAAATCATCGCGGCGCGCGATGCGCTGAAAGACATGTTGAAAGACAATGGCCCCCCACCGGAAGGCCGGTTCTGGGAGCTGCGCCATCTTGAGCCCGTGGCGGACTATCCACCGCGGCACACATCGACCCTGCTGGCATTTGAGGCGGCTGTCGCGGCCATCGATGAGGCACTCGCCAGTCGCGGATTGTCGCGAGCGGCAGTGAATTGAGATGGCCGGGCTGAGGCGGCACGCGGCGGAGAGCCTGCTTTGGCTCTACAAACACGGGCCGAGCCAGATTTTCTATGCCTTCGGCGCACGTTGCCAGCACACACCGACTTGCAGCGAATATGGCGCTGAATGTGTTGCGCGTTTCGGTTGGTGGCCGGGCATCTGGATGGCGCTGGCGCGTTTTATCCGGTGCAGGCCCGGGGGAAGTCTTGGAAGAGATCCTGTGCCCGAATCCCTACCGAAAGTGCCGTTCTGGCAGCCTTGGCGATATGGCGAATGGTCAGCCGGGAAGGTGATGGCGCGAATTGAAAACCGGAACACGTCGTGCCATATGAATTGCAATGAGTGATATTCGTTGCCTTTTCGGCCCTGTTGGCCTGACCACACGAACTCGCCGGGGTGCCTGACGCGCCCTTGGCCGCGCTGCTGCGCGCCCGCATCACGCACCCGTAAAACAGCCTGAAATGAACCCCGGACTCTGGTTCCGGCCTGCCAGACTGCACGTTCAATGTGTATGGGGTGGGAAATCTGGTGAAGTCGCGTTAAGCAGTCGCCGGATAAAGGGCCAGACCGGAACCGAATTTGCCGCGCTGCCTGCAGCGCTGAAATGCACGAAAAGACTGAACCATGATCAAAGTTTCCCTGCCAGACGGCTCCGTTCGAGAATATGAAGACGGTGCGTCTCCGTTCGATGTCGCCAAATCNATTTCCAACTCCCTTGCCAAGAAAGCGCTCGCCGCGCGTGTTGATGGCGAACTGAGGGATCTGATGCGCCCGCTTGAGGGGGATGCCAGCATTGAGATCGTCACGGCGAATGATGCCGATGGCCTTGAACTGATCCGCCATGACGCGGCGCATGTGCTCGCCCAGGCGGTGCAGGAACTCTATCCCGATGCACAGGTCACGATCGGACCGGTGATCGATGATGGCTTTTATTACGACTTNGCCCGCGANGAGCCTTTCTCAACGGAAGACTTCGAAAAGATCGAGAAGAAGATGCGCGAGATTGTCGACGCAGACTATCCGATCATTCGCGAAGTCTGGGCGAAGGAAGATGCCATCGAGACGTTCAAGAAGATCGGCGAAGACTACAAGGCTCAGATCATCGACGACATCATCCCGCCGGGCGAACCGATCACGGTCTACAAGCAGGGTGAGTGGTTCGATCTGTGCCGGGGACCGCATCTGCCATCGACGGGCAAATTGCCAAAAGCCTTCAAACTGATGAAGTTGGCGGGTGCGTATTGGCGGGGCGACTCGAAGAACGAGATGCTGCAGCGCATGTACGGCACGGCCTGGGCGAACGAGAAAGACCTGAAAGCCCATCTCACGCGTCTGGAAGAGGCCGAGAAGCGCGACCACCGTAAGCTGGCCACGCAGCTGGACCTGTTCCATCTCGATGGCCTCGCTGCGGCGGGCTCCATCTTCTGGCATCCGAAAGGGTATCAGATCTGGCGTCAGATTGAATCTTACATGCGTCGCCGCCTCGATGCGGCAGGCTATGAAGAGATCAAGACGCCGCAGCTGATGGACTCCGTTCAGTGGGAGAAATCCGGTCACTGGGGCAAGTATCGCGAGAACATGTTCATCGTTCCGGATTTCATTCCGGAAGGGGATGAAGGCGTTGAAATCTCCGTGCCGGAAGATGCCAAGCTGATGGCGCTGAAGCCAATGAACTGCCCGGCGCATGTCGAAGTATTCAAGCAGGGCCAGAAATCCTATCGTGACCTGCCGCTTCGCCTTGCAGAATTCGGATGCTGTCACCGCAACGAGCCGCATGGCGCGCTGCACGGCATCATGCGCGTTCGTCAGTTCACGCAGGACGATGCACATATCTTCTGCCGTGAAGACCAGATCGTCGAGGAGTCGATCAAGTTCTGTCGCCTCTTGGAAAGTGTTTATCGTGACTTCGGCTTTGAGGACATTGCGGTGAAATTGTCCACGCGTCCGGATGTGCGTGCCGGCAGTGACGAGACGTGGGACCGGGCCGAGAAAGGCCTTCAGGAGGCGGTCGATGCGGCGGGCCTGCCATGTGAGATCATGCCGGGCGAGGGGGCATTCTATGGTCCGAAGCTGGAATTCCAGCTGACTGATGCGATTGGCCGCGTCTGGCAGTGTGGCACGCTGCAGCTTGACTATGTGCTGCCTGAGCGTCTCGGCGCAGAGTACACAGCGCCGGATGGATCGAAACAGCGCCCCGTCATGCTGCATCGCGCGATCCTGGGATCGATGGAGCGGTTCATCGGTATCCTGATCGAAGAATTCTCAGGCGCGTTCCCGCTCTGGCTGTCGCCAGTGCAGGTCGTGGTTGCCGCCATCACGGACGCGGCCAACGATTATGCCGAAGAGGCCGCCGAGGCGCTGCGGAAGGCCGGGCTGCGTGTCGAGACGGATCTTCGCAATGAGAAGATCAACTACAAGGTCCGCGAACACTCCGTTCAGAAGGTCCCGATCATCGCGGTAGTCGGCGGACGCGAAGCGGAAGATCGTACGCTCGCGCTTCGCCGCCTGGGCAGCAATGGTCAGCAGATGATCTCTCTGGATGACGCATGTGTAGACCTCGCGCAGGAAGCGCTGGCGCCTGACCTGAAGGTCAGCAACGCCGAATAGACGGGTGACAGGCAGGGCAGATCAGGAAAAGATGCGTGGCATGAGTTACGCACCTTTTCTTGCTGCGGCATTCCTGTTGTGGCCGATTACCAGCATGGCGGGCACGCAGGGCAATCCACTCTTGCTTGGTCTTGCGGCTGTTCCTGTACTGTTTATTGCACGACCCGGAATTCGGCCGAAGGCGTATGTCGTGGCGGCACTCGCATTCATTGCCTGGGCCGTGATCACCGAATTCTGGTCTCCCGGGTCGAGAGGAATCATCAGCGGCAGTATCTTCGGAGGTGACCTGGCGATTCGGTCAGCCGGATTGCGTCTCGCACTCGTCCTAGCATTCGCAGTTTTACTGGTGGGCGGTCTGCTTAAANTTCAGGANGGGCGCGCTCAGGTNTCNTCCCGTATCATGCTGGGAAGCGTTTCGATACACGGTGTCATGGTCTGGCTCAGCCCTTTCCTGGCGGCATCTGTCATNCCGTTTTTNTATGATCACGATCCTGCGCAGTATCCGAGTGGGTTCCAGAATCTGGACCGGGGCGCCAATGCGTTCGCACTCGTGTTGCCCGTGCTCGCTGCATATCTGGGAACGCGGGCGGGTCTGGCCTGGAAGGCGCTCGCGTTTGTCGCTGTTTTGGCGAGCGTCGCCAGTTTTGCCTTGCTCGGAGTATCCGCTGCCATGTTTGGCGCGATCTTGATGTTGGTCGCATTTCTGGTGGTGCGCGTGTTCCCGAAATATGGATTGCGCGGCTTGTTCACCTTCGCCGCTGCCTATCTCCTGAGTGCACCGCTCTTGATCGGCGGATTGCTGGGCTTGGTAAAGGCAGCCGGGATCAATCTGCCGGGCTCCTTCCAGTCGCGCGCCTGGTCTTGGGAGGTTGTGATCGGAAAGATCGGAGAGGCGCCGCTGCAGGGGCATGGAATTGAGGCCTCGAAAACTTGGCAGGAGACCTATGCGGAGTATCCTGACTGGATGGCGCAGCTGCCGGACTTCTGGGCCTATTATCCCGTCGTGCCCGGACATCCTCACAATATGGCCCTGCAGATATGGGCGGAGACCGGATTGATCGGGGCGACGTTTGCATCGCTGGCAATCCTGCTTCTTGGATGGACACTTCCCCTGGGCGACAGGTTGAGGGTTGATGTGCGCTATGCGACGGCGGGAATGCTCGCAGCGGCGCTGTGTCTTTTCAGCTTCTCCTACAGTGTCTGGAACGAAGCGTTCTGGGCGACTTTGGCGCTGGCCGTCGGCGCGCTCTTTCTTCTGTCACGGCGGGTACGGGAATCGCTTGCATGACCCTTCCAACAATTACGGCGATCGTGGTGAGCTATCACACCGGGCCACGCCTTCACGAATGTCTGTATGCCCTGAAATCCGATCCGGACGTCTCCGAAATTGTTGTCGTGGACAACGGCAACCCAGTTGGTGAGCAGGAGTGGATTGATCGGTTCGTGGCAAAGTCTGACAAGGTTCATCTGGTCAGGGACGGGACCAATCCCGGCTTTGGCGCTGGCGTGAACAAGGGCGCCGCCGGCGCGCTTGGCAAGTTGTTGCTTGTGATCAATCCTGATGCCGTTCTCAGGCGCGGGTCATTGGCGCGCATGGTGGGCGCGATGGACCAGCGCGCTGAGCCCGTTCTGGTTGGCGGCAAGATATTCGATATTCATGGCCGGGAGGAACGCGGTGGCCGGCGCAATACGCTGACGCTTGCTCGTGCGATGGGGTTTGGGAAATGGACGTTGGAAAACGACCCGCCTCCAAGAGAATCCATCGAAGTCGGGGCGGTTTCCGGTGCGTTCTTCATGATCGACCGTCAGGCATTTCGCAGCATGGGCGGCTTCGATGAAGACTATTTCCTGCATGTCGAAGACGTTGATCTCTGCCGCCGCGTGATCGAGATGGGCGGAAGCGTTGTGTATCAACCGCATGCAAGCGCGCTGCACTATGGTTCGACTTCGGATGTTCCATCTGAAGCGGTTCTCGAACACAAGGCGCAGAGCCTGTCCCGCTATTTCCGCAAGTTTGCCAGGAGCCGGAGCGAGCGCTGGTTTGTGGCGATCGTGTCTCCGTTGATGAAACAAGCGCTCAAAATGCGTGGCTAGATGACCGGGCGCCACTGGTCTGGTGCGAGTTCGAAGCCTCCGAAATGAAAAGCGGGTGCGACGATGCAGGAAACAAGCGTCCACGCGCCAAGGGTTTCTGCGGTCTGCCAATAGTTTGCCGGAACGATTCCCTGAGGGGAGTGGCCAGCGCGCAAATCCGGACCGAGGGTCATGGCGCGTGCCCCTTGTCCATCGGGTGGTGACAGGGTCAGGGACAGCGGACCGCCCGCATGCCACAGCCAGAATTCGTCTGCATCAACCCGATGCCACGCAGAGACTTCATCTGCCTGCAGCAGGAAATAGATCATTGTTGACGCGGCACGTTCCCCATTGAGGGCAGGGGCGCGATAGCTTTCGCTGTAATGACCGCCTTCCGGATGCTTTCTCAGGCCCAGCATTCGAATGATCTCGTTTGCGCCGAGGTCGCCGGAAATGGCGGGCATCAGAAGCGGTCCTTTCGGGTCCGGATCTCCGCAAAGGTGTCAACTGTATTGCCCGGATGGCCCATGGCGCTTTGCAGCGCGGGATCATCGGCGCGCAGGAATGGATTTGTCGCAAGTTCCTTGTCGAGCCGCGTCGGTACAGTCGGCAGGTCGCGTGACCGGCGATCATCGATCCATCGAATATAGTCCGCCAGATCGGTATTGTCCGGATCGATGGTCTCTGCGAACCGGGCATTTGCCTGAGTGTATTCGTGTGCGCAGTACAATTGCGTCTCTGGCGGCAGGGATTTCAGCTTGGACAGGCTGTCCCACATCATTGCCATTGTCCCTTCGAACACGCGGCCACAGCCAAGCGCGAAAACGGAATCGCCGACAAAGGCAGTATTCTGCTCTGCAAAGTGAAACGCGATATGTCCAAGTGTGTGGCCGGGCACATCCAGAACGTCTGCTGTCGCGCGGCCAAGCTCAACGCGGTCGCCTTCCGACAATTGCACATCGATACCAGGAATTTTCTCGGCTTCGCCGGCGGGTCCGTAAATCGTGCAGTCGGTTGCGTCCTTGATCTTCAGATTGCCGCCGGCATGGTCCGGATGCCAATGCGTGTTCAGGATGTGGCTGATTGACCAGCCCATTCGATCCGCTTCTGCCAGGTATTTGTCGGCATCGGGCGTGTCGATGGCGGCGGTTTGTCCTGACCAGGCTTCATGCACGAGATAGCCGTAATTATCGTTCAGGCAGGGAAATTTGTGTATGTCGAGGGTGATCTTCGTCATCAGTGTCTCCAGCAGACCAGACTAGCACAGGGCCGTTCATGCGTCAGGATGCCGTCACTTTGCAACGTTTCTATGCGTCCGCCCTCGGTTNGGCGGCGGCGNGGATACTATCGGGCAAGCTGACTGACCTCTGGGGAGATGCGAGGGGNCTGTCGCTACTCGGGCTTGGATACGCCATTCCGGTGCTGGAGGCTTTCGGTGGAACGCCCAGCCGCAGCGTTGCGGGGGTTCCGCTCGATCATGGGCCTGTGAATTGGAACCCGTTCGGCAGGGGAAATGCCACGGTTTCAGTCGGTGATGAACGATTGCCTTTCCCGGATGGCATGTTCGATCGCGTCATTGTGCTCCACGGATTGGAGGAGTCCGGCAATCCGCGCGCCTATCTGCGTGAGATCTGGCGCGTCACCGCCCCTGAAGGGCGTATCGTGCTGGCGGCGTCCAATCGGTCGGGTCTCTGGTCGCGTGCGACGCGGACGCCTTTCGGGCAGGGCAGGCCGTGGACCAGGGCGCAGTTGATGAATTTGCTGTCCATCGGCCTGTTTCAGGTTACCGCCTCCAGCAGCGCGCTTTACATGCCGCCTGTGGCCACGCCGCTGGTCACGACCGCCGCAGAAGGTTGGGAAGTGATGGGGCGAATGCTTGCGCCGGGGCTGGGCGGTGTGGTGCTCGTGGAGGCCGTAAAGCGCCTTTATGCCTCTCCAGGAGGCGGTGCGGAGGCACCTGTGACCGGAAAAGTGCGTTTGACGCGGCCTGCGACAACCAATGGTCGCGAAAGACATTGACGCCCCAACCGGGCGCTCTGTACTTTAGAAAGACCTAATAGGCATTACAGATCAAAGGATTGAGCGCCATGAAACTCGTAACCGCCATCTTCAAACCAAGCCGGCTGGATGCGGTCATCGATGCGCTGTCCGAAGCGGGCGCAACCGGTCTGACCGTCTCCGAAGTTCGTGGCTATGGTCGCCAGTTGGGCAAGACNGAAGTCTATCGCGGCGCTGAGTATGAAGTGCGCCTGCTGCCAAAGGTGAAAGTGGAGGTCGCATGTCCCGCGGCATCTGCTGAACGCTATGCAGAGGCGATCACGCAGGCGGCGAATACCGGCACAATCGGCGATGGCAAGATCTTCATCTACGATCTCGACAGCATCATCCGGATTCGTACCGGCGAGCGCGATGAACAGGCTGTTTCCGGCTAGTCTTCGCTGCCGGGTTTGAAGCTTGCCTCTTCAGCGCCGTGATGGAGCTGGAGGTTCAGCAGCACACCTTTTGCGACCGGGAGCAACCAGAGCGACAATCCCACAACGGCTGCACACAGCACGATGAACGCGATGATCATCGGCACCAATGGCAATGGGCTCATCGGCAGCAGGAACAGGAATGGCGCGAGCAGCAACAGCACGCCAAACCCGACGAAAAAGGCGGGTCCGTCCGCCGTATCGGCTGATGACATGTCCCGCCCGCAAACCGGGCATGTCTCGTGCAGTTTGAGGTAGGAGCTGTACAGCTTGCCCTCACCACACTGGCCGCAGCGTTGTCGAATTCCGGAAAGGATGGGGGAGGGTTGGCTCATCTGTCGATACCTTTGCTCGGTGTCGTATCGCGTTGCTTNGTGTCGTCATTTGTCGCGATATGTTGCGTTCTGTCGCTCAAATGTAAGTGTGATGTCGCGGCTGTCATCTGCGGTAGATGGTTGCAGGGACATCAGACCTTGACCAATCGCGCCGCATTCCGCACCAGAGCGAGCGAAATCTGACTGCAGGAACTCCATGACCAACCCCGTCTTTGAAAAGATCGCCATCATCGGCGCCGGCCTGATCGGCGCGTCCATTGCCCGGGCGACCCGCGCCTATGGGGCAGCGGAGACGGTCAGCCTGTATGACGCCGATCTGGATGTGCGCCAGCGTGCGGCCGCGATTGATCTCGGCAAAATCGCAGACGATCTGGCAACAGCGGTCGCGGATGCCGATTGCGTTATCCTGTGTGTGCCGGTTGGCGCGCTGAAAACCGTTGCCGCTGAAACCGTTCCGCTGATGAAAGCCGGCGCGATCCTGACAGATGTCGGCTCGGTGAAGGGGCAAGCGGCGGACGCGTTGGCGGCGGCGGCGGACGGGCGCGTTCACATCATTCCCGGCCACCCGATTGCAGGTACTGAGCAATCCGGGCCGGAAGCGGGCTTTGAGACCCTGTTCCGGAATGCCTGGCATATTCTGACCCCTCTCAAGGTAGACGGCGAGGAGTATGCCGAGGCGGTGTCTCGCCTCGAATCCTTCTGGACGCAGCTTGGCGCGACGGTCGAGACGATGGATGCCGCGCGGCATGACCGCGTTCTGGCGATCACGTCTCACCTGCCGCATCTGATTGCCTTCAACATCGTGGCGACAGCCTTCGACATGGAGACGGTGGAGCAGGGCGAAGTGGTGAAATACTCCGCCGGTGGTTTCCGGGATTTTACGCGTATTGCTGCCTCCGACCCGGTCATGTGGCGCGATGTGTTCCTCAACAACAAGGATGCCGTGCTGGAGTGTCTGGGCCGATTTTCTGAAGACCTGGCCGCGCTGCAACGGGCCATTCGCTGGGGCGACGGCGAGACGCTGTTCAATGAATTCACGCGGGCGCGCTCAATCCGGAAAGCCATCATTGATGCCGGCCAGGATTCCGGCGCGGTGAACTTCGGGCGCAACCAGCGCAAGGGAGACGGAGATGAAAAAGCTTGAGCTGACCGAAGAACGCCGCGTGACCTTGCGCGGGCATTTGCAAACCCTGTTTGCCACTGAGTTCGACGAACGGCTGAGCGATTTCCGCGCCGACGACATTATTGACCTGATGATCAANACCCTTGGCCCGGCTGTCTACAATCAGGCCGTGGCCGATGTTCGGGCGCATTTGCAGGGAAAGCTGGACGATCTGGACGGTGAAGTCTGGGTCGAAGACAGCCACTGACACAGGTTTCACGCGCTTGTGTGTAGTGCGCGACTGAACCATGCGGCATGGTCCCGCGTATGAAACGCATGACCCAAACGCTTTCCCGCCGCGCGTTGCTCCTCACCGGGGCCGCCTCGTTAGGCCTTGCCGCCTGTTCCATCAATTCGACCTCTGAAGCGGCGGATGCCGAGAACGAGAACAATGAGGATCGCTATGCGGACTCAAAATGGCGGCAGCTGACCGAAGAGGACTGGAAAGCGCGCCTCAGCGCGGCGGCCTATGGCGTGATGCGCAAGGAAGGCACGGAGCGGCCATTCACGTCTGACCTGAACAATGAGGCCCGAACCGGCACTTATCATTGTGCGGGCTGTGACCTGCCGCTGTTTTCATCGGATACAAAGTTTGATTCCGGCACAGGCTGGCCAAGCTTCTTCGATGTGTTGCCCGGCGCGATGGGGACCAAGCCTGACCGCAAACTTATCTATGTACGGACAGAATATCACTGCGCCAGATGCCTCAGTCATCAGGGCCATGTCTTCGAGGATGGCCCGGCGCCGACCGGCCTGAGATATTGCAACAATGGCGTTGCGCTGACCTTCAGACCGGCCTGACCGAAACCTATTCGATGATTTCCATGCCTTCGGGAATGATGAAAGGCGCGGTGGCCACCTCGACGCCCCCGGTTTCGATCACTTCGCCCGGCCCGCCTTCGCGGCGCTCATAGGCCTCTGCAAGAGACAGATAGGGCGGGACATGGATCCAGCCTGAATTGGCATCATTCTGCGTGATCTCGAAGTGCAGGTGGAACGTGGTCGGAGTGCCTCCAAAATCGTTGGAGACATATCCAATGTGCTGGCCTGCGGTGACGGGATCACCGGCCTTCACCTCCAGCTTGCTCATGTTCATGTGCATGTATTTGTAGATCCGGCCGCCCGCGCGCAGATTCACGCTATAGGTGCCAACATGAGAGATGATGCCGTCCTCCACAGCGACCACCTTGTGCAGGGCACGGTCCGCCGCTGATGTGCGGCGCAGCGTATTGCAATCCGCCGCTGTGCCGACACGAATGTCCTGCCCCTGATGAACCTTCGGAAGAGGGCAGTAGGGAGAGGTGCGATTGGCCGAGCGGACTTCGCAGAAATTATCTCGCCACGGATAAGTGTAGTTGCGCGCATCGCATTGGTCGCCGCCTGCAACGCCGCCGCCAAAGCTGAACACTTGTGACTGAAGATAGGCCGGCGCATCCGCAATCGGGAAGACGATGTCGGGCGCATAGGCAATCTGGTCAGGCGCGCCCTGACCGGAGCCGGGCAGCAGTGCGCCGGCTTCGAAATAGCTGAAAGTGGGCTCGACAGGGTCCGGAAGGCTGGCTGTGTCGTCGCCACCATCATTCGCTGGCGTATCCGTATCGCCCGGCGTGTCCGGAGCCTGGGTGTCATCTGAGCCTGCATCGTCATCAGATGGGGGATTGGTGTCGGTATCGTCGCCAGCGTCCAGATCAGTGTCGATGTCTGTGTCCGGAACGGTGTCTGTGTCGTCAGGATTGTTTGTATCCGCATCCGGTTCGCCGTCGGTGGTGTCGTCCGCGGCGGGCGTGTCGGCGTCGTCTGCGGGTGCATCTGCGTCTGTATCAGTTGCCGCATCCGTATCGTCAGGAAGGTCGTCGCTTCCATCGTCAGGCTCTGCCGGATCATCCGTTACGGGATCAGTGGGCATATCCGGCCCGGCATCTACATCGCCGTCATCTGTGCCGGTGTCTCCACCCGTACCGTATGGATCATCCACGGGGGCAGAGGGCGGTGGCGGCCCCGGTGCGCCCGGCGGAACAGCCGGGCCAGTGTCCGGCGTTTCCGGGCTTGGCCCGCCATCCCCCGGAAATCTCACAAAGTCGCATGCGGCGAGCATCAGAGCGGTGCTCGCCAGTAGCAGCAATCTCGTTGGTTTCATCAACGCGTCCCCGCAATTACCAGCTTGTTGGTGACCTCCAGAGCTTCCTGCTCGGAGATACACTCGGCTTCACTTGTTGGCAGCGCCTTACACTCGAACTCGACGAGATAGTCAGCGCCATAACGTGAGAAGGAGACCTGGGCGCCCGTCATTGTAGACGTATAGGTCAGCACCGGTTCGATCTCATCTTCCGGGCGCGCATCGGCGCCGATCACTTCATTTGTTCCGTTTACGACGATGTCATAGTCGATGCCGGGATAGGCCGCGAAATAGCCATCGCTCATGGGCTGGAAGCGCACACCGCCCTCAGCGCCCTGAGGCACGACGATGCCGGTCGGCAGCAGGACCGGAACGGGCGGGGCGTTGCTGCCGGACGCGACCTGGAATCCGGTTTCGCTGTCTTCACTGGAGCGCGCGGCCATGTCGGCGCGGGCGGCTTCCCAGTCAATCGTAGCCGTGCTGGCCGTCATCACCGGGCGTTCCGCTTCGGTAGGCATCTCGACCTGCGCTTCTTCCTCGGGGGCAGGGGGGGCNGTGATTTCGACCGGNTCAGGCTCATCGGGGGATCTCGCGATCAGAAAATCGCAGGCCGTCAGGGAAACGGCGCATGCGGAAGCGATCAGGATCGTGCGGGTAGCAGTCATTTGCGTTTGTCCTCTCCGGGATGGGCAACAAAGTCCGGGTCTGCATAGGCAACCCCGTCGATCGACAGAATCCTTGTACGGATTTCCTCGATCCGGCCGCGCGTGGCATCGACGCCTGCGGGCAGCGTATAGGCAAGGCTGATCTCTCCGGAATAGCTCGCGCCGACGAGCTTGAACTCCTTCAGCGCCGGAATGTCTGCAGCGAGATCATCAAAGGCGGCCAGCGCCGTGTCGCGGTCGCGCTTGTAGTTGCGGCAGATCGTGTCGATCTCCGGCCGCCCTTTGAGGCGAACGATGAAGGTAACCTCTGCGGGGCCAGATGCTGCCGGGGCGTCTTTGGATGTGGAGGCCGCCTGAACCTGTTCCACGCCGACACTTCCGATTGGGGGGCGGGGATCCGTCTTTGGCGCCTCTACGGGCGAGACGACGCTGCCCTGCTGGATGGCCGGTTGCGGCGTATCCGGATCATCATTTGCCACGAAGACCAGGCCCACCGCGCTCCCCAACAGGGCGATTCCGGCAATGCCGAGGGGGCCGCCGACATGTATGGGGGAGGGGCGGCGCTTTGACATTACTCGCCGCCGCTACTCATCTTTTCCGGCACCAGCGCCAGGTCCAACAGGCCCTGACCGCACGGGCGTGAACACATGCCCTCGCTGCCTTCAATCGGCGTGGTGCCCGGATAGAGCGCGCAGGAGCCGGAGCATTGTTGCGCAGAGCGGGGCGACACAGCCGCCAGCAGGGTCGCCTTCAACTCGTCCGGCGTCGCGTCCGGGTCGCGGGCCTTTAACAGGGCGAGCGCGGCAGAGACATGCGGCGCTGCCATCGATGTGCCCTGTTCGAAGGCGTAGTAGCAATCTTCAACAGCGTCGCCCGTCAGCGGGTCATAGCAATTGGTTGCGGCCTTGGTGGACAGCACGCCGTCCGGGCGACCATCGCCATTGTCATCACGCGTCAGATCCCCACCCGGTGCCAGAATGTCGACTTCCGGACCAAAGTTCGAATAGGGCGCGATCACGCCGCGGGCATCGCCTGCCGCCACTGTGATGACGTTGGCGCAGCCGCCGGGCGCGTAGTATTGCGTGGCGACNCGGGCATTNCCCGCAGCGGACACGACGATCACGCCGCGTTCCGTGACGGAGTCGATGGCGTCCTGCAGGGAGGCCGGGCAGAATTCGAACAGGCCGATGGACAGGTTGATCACGTCCGCCGGATTGTCGTTCCAGATCTCGTTGCCTTCTTCATCTTCGGCCGGGATCAGCCCGCCCGCCCAGCGGATGGCATCATTGATGTCAGACAGTCGACCGCCGCATTTGCCGAGTGCACGAACGGGAACGATCTTCACATTCCACGCACCGCCNGCAACGCCGGAGGCATTGTTGGTGGCTGCGGCGCCGATCGTGCCGGCCACATGCGTGCCGTGGAACGTGTCAGCGGCATAGGGCACAGACGGGTCACACAGATCGCCGGGGTCATTCGGGTCGCTGTCACGGCCATCGCCATCATTGCCCATGCGCGGATCCGATACCATGTCCCAGCCCGGCGCGATGTTTGGGGAATCCTTGATGTCGGGGTGTTCCAGCTGCAGGCCGGTATCCACCACCGCGACGACGACGTCTTCAGAGCCTTCCGTTCCCTGACGGGTCCAGAAATCCTGGAAGCTTGAACCGCCAATGGATTCGCCTTCGCCGGAGCCATTGTTCTGGAAGTGCCACTGCAAATCCCAGAGCGGATCATTCGGCGTGATGGAGGCATCGGTGATGACATCTGGCGTCACGCCCGTGCCGGTAGTCGGTGTATCCGGTGTGGGTTTGCGGGCGAACTGGTTCTCGAAAATATAGTCTTTCTCGACATATTCGAATTGTCCGGACTCGCGCAGATCCTTCACGATGCATTCTGTGGCCAGGACCGGGCTCGACTGTACCTGCATCATGTCCGGATTGTCGGGGCACTCCAGCTTGGCATCGACCGCGAGGAAATTCTGCAGCGCGCTGCGCGGGGCACGCTCAGGCGTGAACTGGGTCGGGCTCGCGCCATCCTCGCCAATCTGGATGACCATCTGGCCCTCGCGCGACAGGGCAACTTCGCCGCCCATGCCATATTTTGACAATGTGTCGAGCATGACGGAGTTNGCATCACGCTGCGCGGTGATTGCATCGCGGCTGATGACAGAGCGGCGCGCCAGTTTGCGGGCAGCCTTCTGCTCGATCACCGGGGCGGATTCCAATGAGCGTGTGTTCAGGGAACGGGTACGCTTGACCGGNGCTGGCTCTTTCGCGGCGGCTTGCTCCAGTTCGCGGGAGGCTTCCTCGATCTTCTGAAGGGTNTGCTCTCTGGCCGCGGGGTCCAGCTTGATTTTCGGCATCACGCGNGCGGGCTGTACCGTCAGGCTGCGTGTGGTGGAGGGCGCTGCGGGTGCGGGCGCTGTGATGGCGTCCATGTCTGCGTCCGGCGCGCTTTCCAGCGCGACCTCTTCCTCGGCGACCTCCTCAAGCGCTTCCGGGTCTTCCAGGAACAATGCGTCGTCTTCGACAACTGCCATCGCCTCGGCGGGCGGAATGTTTTTTGGTTTTGCGATGATGGAGCCAATGGCGAACATCGAGCTGGCGCTGGCCGTTTCGAAATTCATGTCGTTGCGCACTGTGCCGGCGATTGCGCGATCTGCGACGTCGACGGCTTCCAGTGCGTTTGGTGACGATGGCTCGACAATGGTCCGTCCGCTCAGCTGATCCAGGGTCGAATCGGCCAGATCGCGGGCGCGTTCGAGACGCAAATCCTGTTGGTCGCAGGATGACAGGGCGAGCAGGCCCGCCATGGCTGTGCCGAGTGCCAGACCGGCTGGCTTAGACATCAATTTCCGCAGCATGTGAGATATCCCCGTGCGTTTCCCAAGATACTCCCAGCCTCTTAAGTTAACCCTTTAGCAAGATTATGACGAGGGTGGGGCATTGTCCAACCATAACCCGCTTCCGNGCTGAANGTCGTGTNGGAATTCGGTTGCCTNCCTGTCCCAACGGCACGCCCGTCATGATGCTGGACATTTCCCGATGACGGGCCGAAGACAGATGACATGAGCGCAGGGCAAATGATTCCTCCAGACATGTCACGGCCAGACCGACGCGGCGCGTTCTTCCTTTTATTCTTCTCTCTCATGGCAATTGGCGCGGGCAATACGATGCTGATCGCAGCAGTCTTGCCACCGCTCACGCGGGAGATCGGACTGCCGGACTGGATGGCCGGCGCGGTGTTNGGTCTTTCGGCGCTGTGTTGGTCGCTGATGTCTCCATTCTGGGGNGGGCGGTCCAATCGGTGGGGCAGGCGGCCCGTCGCGGCGCTTGGCCTTGCGGGCTATGGCGTCTCCATGCTGCTNCTCTTCCTGACAGGNNTGCTNACCCTGACAGGNGTGCTGACGGGCACGTTTCTCATGTTTGCCTGCCTTGCCATGTCGCGGTCCATTTTCGGCCTTATCGGTTCCGGCACGAACCCCGCCGCGCAGGCCTATGTTGCNGACCGGACCAGCCAGGCGGAGCGCCAGTCAGAAATCGCCTTCATCACATCCGGCTTCAGCGTCGGCACAGTGATCGGCCCGGCCTTCGCCGCGGCGCTTGTGGCCACGCTGGGCCTGCTCAGCCCATTGCTGCTGACGGCGATCATCGCGTTCACCATGTCGGCCATGATCTGGTTCCGGCTGCCGGAAGATCGCGCACCTGTGACAGATGCCACGCAGATTGAGGAAATACCGGGCGCGCGCGGCTTGTGGCGCTCCGGCCCGGTCTTGCCGTTTCTGATCTTCGCAGTTTGCCTGTCGCTGACGACCGGCGTGCTGACGCAGGTTTTCGTCTTCTCGGTGATGGACAAGCTGGGCGTGTCCGGGAAAGAAGCCGCGCAATTCACCGGGCCTGCCTTCACCGTGGGCGCGCTTGCCGTTCTGCTTGCGCAGCTCGTGCTGATCCCGCGCATGAAACTGAAGAACAAGACGCTGATGTGGGGCGGGTGCCTGCCCTTGTTGGCGGGGGCCTTGCTGATGGTGTTTGCGCAGGACTACGCCAATCTTATCCTCGCCCAATTCTGCATCGGGCTGGGGCAGGGGCTGGCGCGGCCGGGCTTTTCCAGCGGCGCCTCGCTGGCTGTCTCGCCGCAGCTACAAGGCAATGTGGCCGGACTGGTGATCTCGGCGAACGGCATGGGCTTTATCATCACGCCCTTCTTCGGCCTGTTCGTATATGAGTATGTCCATCCCCAACTGCCCTTCCTGTTCTGCGCAGCCTTGCTGGCCTTCATGATCCTTTATGCGCGGTTCGGGCTGAAGGATGGCGTCGGCGAGCCAGATGAAGACGAGGCCGCCGACGCTCTTTGATCAGTTTGTGCTGGAGGCGACGCCGACAACCGGGCTGCCCATGACCGCGGACAATGCCTGCTTTGTCGGATAGCCGTCTGCGACCAGTCCTTTTGACTTCTGGAAGGCCTGGAGCGCGCCCTTCGTGCGGCGGCCGGGAATGCCGTCGACCACGCCTGCATCAAAGCCGCGTGCGTTCAGCTCGGCCTGCAGGATCTTGATCTCAGCCACGGTCAGCGGAGTCAGATGGGTTGGCCAGGATGCGACGGGGCCGGTCTGGCCTCCCATGGCATCGCCTGACAGGCCAACCGCAAATGCATAGGAGTCTGCATTGTTGTAGGTCTTGAAGGCCTTGAAATTGTTGAAGAGCAGGTATTTCGGGCCTTCTGCCCCGGCAGGCAGCCAGAGTTCGGCATAGTTCGCGCCGCCCGTATTGAATGCGCCGCCCCGCGCCGGCACGAGCCCCGCGCCGGACCAGGTTTCCACGCGGCGTTCATTGCCATCGGCCAGGCTGAAATCAAAGCCGGTTGGGGCCAGTACTTCGATGCCCCAGGGCTGGTTCAGCGTATAGCCGGAATTGGCGAGATAATTGGCGGTCGAGGCGAGGGCATCGGCCTCATTCTCCCAGATGTCCTTCTTGCCGTCGCCGTCAAAATCCTCGGCATAGGCAATGAAGGTGGAGGGCATGAATTGCGTGTGACCCATCGCGCCTGCCCACCCGGCGATCAGATCATCTCGGTCTGCATCGCCTTGTTCCAAAATCTTGATGATGGAGAGAAGCTCGCGCTCGGCGAGGCTCTTGCGGCGGCCTTCGACAGCCATGTTGGCGAGCACGTTCGGCGCATCGAAATTGCCTTTCACTGCACCAAAGCTTGTTTCCATCCCCCAGATAGCGACGATCGCTTCACGGTCGACATTGTAGGCGGCCTCCAGCGCGTCGAAAAGCGCAGGGTTTTCAGCAAGGCGGGAGGCACCGGTGCTGATGCGGCTATTGCTCATCGGGACGCGGAGATAATCCCAGATCGGCTTGGCGAATTCGGCCTGGTCTTCAATCCCGGTCTTGGCAGGCTGGAAGGCGGAGCCCAGCCAGAGTTCCAGAGGCGAGATTCCAGATAGAACCGATTTCACCACATCGCGGTCATGGCCTGCTGCGAGCGCCTTCTCGGAAAAGGCAGCGCGCCAGGCGTCCATACCGGCATGCCCGGAGGTTGCGTATGTGATGGGGCCGGTTTCCGGCGCTGGAACGGGCGCAGGGCCTGCGATGAGCGGGGCAGCCTGTCCGGAACTCGTCGCACAGGCAGCGACCAGCGCGGTCATTGCAGCGGCGGCAATAATGTGAGAGCGCTTCAGCGCGATGAGGGCCATTTTTCCAGCTCCTGAAACTGCACGCTCATGACAGCGTGCATCCTTGACTCTTTGCATCGGATTCATTACCCGCTCCGCTTTCCAATTCCTTATGATCCACAGGCTAGGCCCATGAAAGTCCGCTCGTCTCTCAAATCGCTCAAGTCGCGCCACCGCGACTGTAAGATCGTGCGCCGCAAGGGCCGCGTTTACGTCATCAACAAAACCGACCCACGCTTCAAAGCAAAGCAGGGCTGACGTGAACATGAACAGGTAATGAGGCGGCACTATGGCTGCTGAAATTGCGCTGTTCGATCTTGGGCATGTGGTTCTCGACTGGGAACCCTCCCGGCTTTACACGAAGATATTTGATACGCCGCAGGAACGTGATGTGTTCCTGTCGGATATCTGCACCATGGCGTGGCATACACGGCATGATGCCGGCGTAAGCTTTGCTGACAATGCGGCTGAGCTGATCCGGCTTTACCCACACTATGAAGCAGAAATCCTCGCCTGGGGCCGGCGATGGATGGAAATGTTTGATGGCTATATGGATGGCACGGCTGAGCTGATCGCACGGCTGGATGCGCGCGGCGTGCCGCTCTATGCTCTGTCGAACATGCCGGCCGATCCGTGGGACGAGATGCTTGAAGCATTCGATGTGCTGCGCCGCTTTCGCCATGTCGTCGTGTCGGGGCAGATCAACATGATCAAGCCGAATGCCGACATCTATCATCACGCGCTGAAGATGATGGACGGGCCTGACCCGGATAAGGTCATATTCATCGACAACAGCCTGCCCAATGTCGAAGCGGCAGACGCGTTGGGCTTTCGGACGCACCATTTCAAGCATGCAGAAGGGCTCGAGCACGCATTGGTGCAAGAGGGCCTGCTGTGACCGCCAAGAAAGCTTGTCGCGGCGCGTATGCGGCATAATATCGAAACCATGATACGCGCGCTTTTTCTGGCAGTTCTGTTCCTTGCGGGGGCAGCTCATGCTGAACCCAGTGAAGACATGTTCGAAAAATTGCGCGCCGCCCCCAGCGACAGCGAAGCGCATGACGTTGCCATGGACATCTGGGCCTCGTGGATGGAGTCCGGTTCGCCCACTGTGGATGTCATCATGCAGCGGGGCGTGGACGCCCAAACGGGCGGCGATCTTGAAACGGCGCGGGCCTTTTATGATCGCGCCATATTGATCAAGCCGGATTATGCCGAAGCGTGGAACCGCCGGGCGTCACTCTTCCTGATGGACGAGAATTATCCTGAAGCCCTGCGGGACCTGAACGAGACCTTGCGGCTGGAGCCCCGGCATTTCGGTGCGTGGTCTGGTCTCGGCATCATGTTCGAACAGATGGGCTCTCCCAAGAACGCGCTTGAAGCCTATCGGGAGGCCCTGAAAATCTATCCGCGCATGCAGCAGGCGATTGCCGCAGAGAAGCGGCTGTCCAAGATCTCTGAAGGTCAGGGCCTTTGAGGCGCATGATTACGGCCACCGCTCTCGGTCTTTGCGCACTTGGTACGGGCGCGTGCGTGACCAGCGCCGCCTACAAGAACAAGATCGAGTCCCAGCATCCGCCGGTCGGCGCAACTGTGCCGGTAAATGGCGAAACGGTGCACGTGATCCAGGAAGGGGAGGCTGGCCCGCCCGTCCTGATGATCCACGGAGCCAGCGCGAATGCGCGCGAGTTTACCTGGACGCTGTCTCCGCGCCTTCGCGACGAGCATCGCATCTTCATGGCTGACCGTCCCGGTCACGGGTATTCAGACCGACCGGATGGCGCGCACGACCTCGGCGTACAGGCCGAGCAGATGGCGGGCGTGCTCGATACGCTGGCACCGGGTGAAAAGGCCGTCCTTGTGGGGCATTCCTTCGGCGGTGCAGTCGCCTTGCGGGTCGCATTGGACAGGCCAGAGCTTGTGAAAGGGCTCGTCCTGCTGGCACCGGTCACCCATGATTGGGGCGGCGGTGGTCAGGCCTGGTACAATTCGCTTGCTGCGCCACCGGTGATTGGCCCCATGTTCAGCCAGCTGCCGCCGATTGTTGGCCCCGGCCAGCTCGCCGGGGGGATCACGAGCGTATTCGATCCTGCGCCCGCCCCTGATGCCTATTCGGAAAAATCCGCCATCGGATTGCTGTTCCGCCCCAGGAATTTCCGCGCCAATGCACGGGATGTGAAAGCGCTGGAAGACCAGTTGGCGGAGCAGTCGAAACGCTATGGAGAGCTGGACCTGCCGATCACGGTGTTTTCCGGCAGCGGCGACACGGTGATTTCGCCAAAGCTTCATGTCGGCGAACTCAAGAAACAGGTGCCTGTTGATCTCGTGATCCTGCCGCATGAAGGGCATATGCCGCATCATGGTGAGGGCGGCGCTGTCGCTGACGCCATTCGCCGTCTGGCCAGCGAGTGAAACTCCGGCTAAGACGCGCCTTCTTTTTCGAACCCGATTCCCAAGGAGACTCTCATGGACGACGACGCCTCGATCACCCATCTCACCGAAGCGACCCGCGAGAAACTCCGCCAGACCGTCGCCAAGATCGAGCGTCTGGAAGAGGAGAAGAAAGAGGTCGCCGAGCAGATCAAGGAAATCTACGCCGAAGCCAAGGCGTTCGGCTTTGACACCAAGGCGCTGCGCCAGGTGATCAAACTGCGCAAGGTCGACAAGGCTGAGCGCGAAGAACAGGAAATGGTGCTCGACACCTATTTGTTGGCCCTCGGCGAAGCCTGAGCGGGTTTGCGTCCGGCGCAATAATCACCATATTCTCCGCTCATGGGCCGAGATGTCGACGAACGCAAGAAACGTGCGGCGCTCCGCAAGCTGCGGAAAGCGGCGGCCTTGGCTGAGCAGGGCCTCGGCCCGCCCTTGTCCGATTGGGAAAAGCAATTTCTTGAAGAGGTCGAAGAGCGGATCGAGACCTATGGCTCCGCCTTTGCCGACCCGCTGAAGGGCAGTGACGGTGAGGCGTTGTCCAGCCTGCAGCAGATGAAGCTGAAGGAAATCGACAAGAAGGCCCGCGGCAAGGCGCGCTCGGGCTTTGGCGCGAAGAAGAAGAAGCCTGGTGGCTTCAACAAGCGACCGCCTCCGCGTGTGCGCCAGCTGGATGATGATCTCGAAGAGGATACGCCGCCGCCCGAGGCTGAAAAGCCGGTGCGTGGCACGCCGAAACTGGTTCGTGCCTCTGATCTGAAACCAGACCCTCCCAAGGACACGCCGCCCAAGCCTGCAGAGGCGCCTGTTCGTCAGTCTGATCCTCCGAAGCGCCCGGCATTCCGTGTGATTGAGGGGGGAAAGCAGGGCGAGTAAACCCATTTGTCCTGTCTGTGCGTATAGTTTTCTGAAGATCCGACATTGGAAGGATATCCCGCATGAAGACTGTCGTAATCACCGGCGCATCCACCGGCATTGGTGCCGCTGCCGCGCTCTATCTTGCCAAGCATGGCTGGTGCGTCTTTGCGGGCGTGCGAAAGCAGGCAGATGCCGATGCGCTGAGCGCGCGGTCAGAAGGCGACATTCGCCCTCTGATCCTCGACGTCACCAAACAGGATCAGGTCGATGCCGCGGTTGAGGCCGTCTCAGAACTCCTGAAGGGACAGACGCTGACTGGGCTGGTCAACAATGCGGGCATCGCAAACATGGGCCCGCTTGCGATCCAGCCGCTGGATGATTTCAAGGCGCATTTCGAGGTGAATGTCTTCGGCCTGTTGCGCGCCTCGCAGGCGTTTGCGCCGCTGCTGGGCATGGACAAGGCGCGGACTGGCGCGCCCGGGCGTATCATCAACATCACAAGCGTCGGCGGCCGTGTCTCGGCGCCATTCCTCGGGGCCTATACTGCCACGAAGCATGCGGTCGAGGCGATGACGGATTCCCTGCGCCGGGAGCTTGTCATCTTCGGTATCGATGCCATTGCCATCGGGCCGGGTTCTGTGAAGACGCCGATCTGGGACAAGGCCGAGGAAGCAAATTCCGATGGTCCGTATTCCGGCAGCGCATGGTCAGAGGCATTGGAAAAATTCGAGCAGGTCATGCTGAAGGGGGGACGCGATGGCCTGCCTCCGGAACAGATCGCCAAGGTGATCGAGATCGCGCTGGACGACGCGACACCGCGCGCAAGATATGCGCCTGTGCCGAACAAGTTGACCAATTGGTACGTCCCGAACCTGTTGCCCAAGCGTATGCTGGACGGTGTGTTCTGGAAGCGCTTTGGACTGTCCAAACCGGACAAGTAAATTTTCCCGCAGGCATTGACGAACCGCGGGGAAAGGGCGCGCATTCTCCTGAAAAACAAAACGGGAGGAATACGCATATGGCCAATCTGGACGGCAAGGTTGCCATCATCACAGGCGGTGCCAGCGGCATCGGCCTGGCGGGGGTCGAAACATTTGTGGCCGCCGGCGCGAAAGTGGTCGCTAGCGATATTCAGGACGAAAAGGGCCAGGCGCTGCAAACGCGGTTCGGCGATGACAAGGTCCTGTTCGTTCACTGTGACGTCACCGACATGGCCCAGCTCGAAGGCATTATGGGTGCGGCCGTTGATCACTTTGGCCGGCTCGACATCCTCTGGAACAATGCCGGGCATGGCGGCACGCCCGACCCGATCGAAGAGCTGGACCTGGACGCCTATGACCAGACCATGTCGCTCTTGCTGAAACAGGTCTTCGCCGGCACGAAATTCGCGGTTCCGCACATGAAGGAAAATGGCGGCTCTATCATCAACACGTCGTCCATCAGCGCCGTCTGCGCAGGCTATGCGCCGATCACCTATTCTGTCGCCAAGAAGGGCGTGGCGCATTTCTCGAAACTGGCCGCGGCGGAGCTGTCCAAGTACGGCATTCGCGTGAACGCGGTCCTGCCGGGTTTCATCGCCACATCCATCTTTGGCGCATCGCTCGGCTTGCCGCGCGAACAGGCCGACCAGATGGCGGCCATGCTGGTCGAGGCGGGCGGCAGCATGCAGCCGGCCGGACGGGTTGGTAAGGGTGAGGACATTGCCGAGATGGCGGCGTTCCTCGCATCTGATGCGGCGAGTTTCATCACCGGAGGTGAGTTCCTGGTGGATGGCGGCATGACGGTTGGCCCGCGCCACTCCTGGGACGAATCAGCTGGCGGGCCGCTTCTGGATGCGCTGGGCATCACGCCGGAGCAAGCTGAACAGATGCGCGCCCAGATGGGCAATTGATGCCTGCCCGAGGCGCTATGGGTCTTCCGATAGCGCCTCTATGCCGGGGATGGACTCGACCTTGGCCAGCAATGCAGGCAGCGTCTTTGCACGTGCGACGGGACGTCCGATCTCGTCAGCTATCACAAACCCGGTTTTTGACTTACTGAGGGGGAACCGGCGCCAATGGGCGCGTGTTCGGAAGATCCAGACCTGTTCAGGTTCGTGTCCCGATGCGGCCCAGCCGGTCCACATGTGATCGGCAGGCAGCTCACGCCACAGGCGGTCGATTTCCTCCAGTTCGGAAGGCGTAAAACAGCCCATGAATACTCGCCCCGATCAGTCTCAAATCACAGACCTAGAGGGCAAGCCTGCTTCGCGCAACATTGAGGGCGCGCTCTGGATGCTGGCTTCAGGCGCCAGCTTTACCGTGTTCCTTACCCTGTCGAAGCTGCAATCAGCGCATTTCGATCCCGGTTTCCTCGCATTCTGGCGGTCAGGTGTCGCGTTGATCGTGGTGTTGCCCGTGATCTTCCAGCAGGGGCTCAGCATCATGAAAGTGCATCAGCCGGGCATGCTGTTCCTGCGCAGCCTGTTCGGAACGCTGGGCTTTGCGGTCGGGTTTTATGCCGTTTCGGATTCTGTCGGCCTGCCGCTGTCGGAATTCAATGCGATCAGTTTCTCCCGCGCCATGTTCGTCACGATCTGCGCGGTGATTTTCCTGCGAGAACGGGTTGGACCCCATCGCTGGGGGGCGACGATCGCCGGATGTATCGGCGTGATGATCATGATGCAGCCGCAGCTGGGCGTCAGTCTGGGCATGGTACTGGCGCTGATCGCCGCGTTCTGCATGGCCGGGGCGATCACGCTGGTGAAGTCCCTGACGCGCCTGCACCGTCCGATGACCCTGCTGATCTGGGCAAATTTGCTCTCGTCGGTGATGCTGTTGCCGCTCGCCATCTACACCTGGCCGGACGTGCCACCATCCCTTGGCGACTGGGGCTATATTGGCGTGATGGGGATGTGCGGCGTTGTCGGACAATATTTCTACATTCGCGGCATGAGCGTAGGCGACGCGTCCTTCCTGTCGCCGATCGACTATATGCGGTTGCCGATGGCGGCGCTTGTGGATTGGGGGCTGTTCCACGTTCTGCCGGGAACCTGGACCTGGATCGGCACAATCGTGATCGTCGGCGCGACCATGTACATCACCATCCGGGAACAACGCCTCAAGCGCCCGACGGCGCCGCCGCTCTAGATCAGGCGGTTTCTTCCGGGCCGACGGCGCCGCGCCACGTCGCGCCGGCGGCCACAAAACTGGCCACAGCCATGATGCCCGCAATCACACCGTTCCAACCTGCCATGGAGAGGCCCAGAATATAGAAGGGCGCATCCGTACAGGAGGGGACATGCATCGGTTCGTTGAAGTCGCGGATGACGAGCGGGTCGATCGGCCCTTCGCCGCTGCATCCTTCTGGCGGTGGCAACAGGCCCCATTCCACGCCGGCATGGTAGAAGGCGACGATCACGCCCACAATGAAGGCGAGGCCGATCATCACGTTCAAGGCCACGAGGAAGCGCCGCTTCGGGATCAGCCGCCACAGGACCAGTCCCGTTACTGTCATGGCGATCAACGCCCAATAGACTTCACGTTGCCGCAGGCAGAGCGGGCAGGGGGCGAGACCGCCAAATGTCTCAAAGGCGTGTGCGGCTGCCAGCATGAGGGCAGACAGCGTCATCGCCACGAGTGGCCATTTCCAGTCTTTCAGAAGGGATCTCACAAAATCCATGCGTCAGCTAAAGCCGGGCAACAGCAGGACCACAATGCGGCGCAAGGTCACTTTGTCGTTATTTGTCAGCCAAACAGGCTGACCGCGCCGAACATGACCGCGCCGGCCAGGCCGCTGACCCATGCCGATCCGATGATCAATCCGGCGATGACCATGAGCCCGTCTTTCTGCATCAGGCCGAACGAGGCAATCGCCACGGCAAAGCCGGGCACCGTGTTGGTCATCGGCAGCGGCACGAGAATCGACGCACAGAAAATGCACAGGAACAGGCCGATCACCCGCTCGGAGCGCTTGCCGGTGATCATCGTGAAGCGCGGGCGAACAATCCGCTCGATCCAGCCGAGCCATTTGCGACCGCCCGCCGCCATCTGCGTCAGGCCTTTGCGGTCGATTTTCCGGTTGCCCAGCTTGTCCGGCATCCAGGGCTGTTCCCGCCCCATCGCCATCTGTGCGGCCAGCGCCATCATCGGCAGGGACACGATTTGCGGCACGCCATAGAGAAACGGAATGCAGCAGGGCAGGGCCAGCAGGAACAGGCCCGCGCCAAACGCGCTTTCATCCAGCTGGTCAAAGATGGCGCGAAGGGAAAACCCTTCTTCTGGTGCACGTTCGGCCAGCGCCTCGATGGTCTGCAGCAGGGTCTTTTCGGACGGAAACTCGGTGGAAGTCATGGAAAAGCTGTTAGATGTCTTTGATCGCTACGTCGAGTAGATTGACATCTGCCGCAGCAATCGGCAGGAGAAGCGCTCCCGTTTTGGGCCTCTGTGGCGGAATTGGTAGACGCGACGGATTCAAAATCCGTTTCTGGTGACAGAGTGCCGGTTCGAGTCCGGCCAGAGGTACCATCGGGAATTCTCTAGTACTCGTACTTTTCTATGTGCGTCAGCGTCAGCGTGTAAGCCGCATCGGCCAGATCGCTTTCCTGCGTCTGCGCGGTCAGAACACCTTCGACCCAGACGGCTTGCGCCAGATCCTTGAGCAGGATCGGGTCTTCAGCCATGACAAACAGCGTCTGGTTCGGCGGTGGGGGAGGCGCATGAATACAGGCGCCGAAATAAGGCACCAGAAGGAATTCGGTCACCTCCGCCTTCGCGCCATATTCAAACGGCACGGTATAGCCCGGAATGCGCACTTTCTTGCCGTTCAGCTCGGGCACGGTGTTGAACGTGCCGATCTGGACCATGGCGTCCGCGGCAGAGCCTTCCGCGATGCCGCCGCCAGCGCCGTACAGCATGGACATCTGGCTCTGATACATCTGGGCAAGGCGCTCTTCCTCGCCCTCCGGCATGAGATCTTCCCAGCCAATCTCGATCACGCCGCGAGCCTTGGCCTCAGCGGCCTGACGCTCGCGCTCTGCGGCGCGTTCGGCAATGGCTTTCTCTCGGGCGGCTTTGCGCTCGGCGTCGCTCTGGCCGATCTTGTCTCCGACTTGCGGCCCATCCGAAGCGGGCGTGGCCTCAGCCTGTTTAACGGGTTGCGCCTCTTGCGCGGTATCTTGCTGCGGCGTTTCGGCGGCGCCGCAAGCGGCCAGGGCTGTGGTGACCATAGCGGCGAAGAGGAAGGAGGAAATCTGTTTCATGCGCCCCAATCTAGGACGTGAAACCGCCGCCCGCCAGTGGGCATGAGCGGTTTACACGCGAATTGACAAACCATCCGCCAAAGACCGGCGAAACGCCATCCAGGCCGGGATTGCCCCTGCCAGCAGCGCCGCGCCTGTCACGGCCAGCAATGTGTAGAGATCTGTCAGGCCAAGACCGGTTCCGATCAGGGAAATGCCAAAACGTTCCGCCACCATCGGTCCGGCGACCAGCAACAAGGCATGGATCAGAATGATGCCGACAAGCGCGCCGAGGAATCCGACAAGCCCGGCTTCCAGAACGAGCAGGGTGAAGATGTGACCGGGCCGTGCGCCCACGGCGCGCAGGATGGACATCTCCCGGCGGCGCTCATTCAGGCTGGTCAGGATGGAGGTGAGGATCGACACCACGCCCACCGCGATCACGAAGATCGACACGGCGAGCAATGCGCGCTCGGCGATCGCGGTCACGCTCCACAATTCAGCGAGGGCCTGAGAGGGGATGATCGCCATCAGAGGCTCACCGCGATTGGTATTGATCTCGCGGCGCGTCGTCAGGATCGTGCCCTTGCGCTCCAGGCCGAGGAATATGGCGGTCACGGTTTTGGGGGTCAGGTCGAACGACCGGATGGTCTCTTCGCTGATCGTATCCGCCAGTGGGTTCTTCGCGCCGGTTTCCCAGCCGACATGAATGGCGGTGATCGCCTCCAGGGAGACATGTACCGTCTGGTCCACAGGTGTGCCGGTGGGGGCAAGGATACCAGAGACACGGAAGGGTCGATTGTCGTGGCCCGATCCGAAATCTGCCTGCCCCAGCCCGTGCGAGAGGATCATCGGGCTGCCAATGTCATAGCCAAGTTCACGCGCAACATCTGCGCCGATCACAGCATCGAACAAATCGTCAAACCGCGCGCCTTCCGCCAGCGTCAGATCCTGCTGGCGACCATATTTGTAATGATCAAAATATTCCGTTGTCGTGCCCATGACGCGAAACCCGCGATGGCTGTCACCGAGGGAAATCGGCACGGCCCAGTCCACGTCCGGGCGATTGGCGATTTGCTGATAGGTGGGCCAGGAAATCTCGGCTGTGGCGCTGCCCATGCGGAATACGGAGTAAAGCAGAAGGTTCACACTTCCCGTCGGCGCGCCAACGATCAGTTCGGTGCCGGAGATCGTGTTGCCGAAACCTTCACGTGCGCCTGTGCGCGCCTTGTCGACGCCGAGGAAAAGCGCCACCGACAACGCCACCGCCAGCAGGGTCAGCAATACCGACCCCTTGCGGTTCATCAGGCTTTTCCAGGCCAGCGAAAGGATCGCGCTCATGCGTTCACTCCTGCGCGGTTGATGTCACTCAAATCGACCGCGCGGTCGAAATGATCAGCAAGTCCGGCATCATGGCTGACAAACAGCAGCGCCGCGCCGGTGCGCTGGGCTTCCTCACTCAGCAGGCTGATGAACTGGTCCCGTACATGGGCGTCCAGCGCAGAGGTCGGCTCGTCGGCGATCACGATTTCAGGTCCACCGATCAGGGCCCGTGCCGCCGCGACGCGCTGTTGCTGCCCGACTGACAGGTCNGACACGCGCCGCGAGAGAAGGGATTCATCCGTCAGGCCCAGCCGCGCAAGCAGGCGGCGAGCCTCGTTCTCTTCCGTTCCGTCGATGGCNGCCCGCCGTTTNGGNGAAAACCGCAGCGGCAGCGTGACNTTTCCGATGACGGACAGATACGGCACCAGATTGAACATCTGGAANATGACGCCCAGATGATCNGCTCTCAGCCGGTCGCGAGNGGCNGGCTTCAGTGTCGTCAGCTCATGCCCCAGAATCTGCACGCTGCCAGNGCCTGCNTCCAGAACGCCNGCAANAATGCCGAGCAAGGTGGACTTGCCGGAGCCNGANGCCCCGCGCAAGAACANACGCTCGCCAGCGTTNAGCGTGAACGACTCAATGTCGAGCACATCGCGGCCAGGAGCCCANGCAAAGCGCAGATCCGAGATCGANACGACCGGGTCCGTCATATCAGGATCCGAAAGGCAGGAACGGGCTTTCCGGCGTCAGGACCGCGGAGGCGGNTTCGCCTGCTTCGCCAAGATAGACGGCCTCGACAGTNTCGAACGCGTCATAGGTCTCGAAGCCAGTGAACATGAGGCCATCCAGTTGGCTTGGCCGGCGACAATCCCAGACAATGGAAAGTGTCATCGCGGCATGATCGCCTGACCGGCGCAGATCCGCAGACCGCTCCACCAGATCACACCCGGCATTGCCCATCAGTTCTGTCAGGCCTTCAGCATATTTTTCAAGATCGGAGGATTTCTTCTTCGTCTTCTCCGAAAGGCCGAAATTGGCCAACGGGGCATCAATGGAGATGGTGACGAAATTGTTCTCCTGGGTCACGGCCAGTTCAGCCGCGCCATGCACGTGGGCTTCGCCTCCTGCGTGCTCATCCTCATGATGGTCGTGCGCGTCATGGTCGCCATGTTCCTCATGCGCATCGTGATCATCATCATGGTCGGCNTGTGCATCNTGCTCTGCGTGATCGTCATGATCCTCATGCGCCTCGGTGTCCGGAACAGGCGAGGCGTCTTCTACCGCCTCAACCGGGGGAGGCGCTGCTGCCTCNGTGGCTTCTGGCTCATAGGGCTGCTCCGCGCTGCACGCGACGCAAAGCGCCAGCCCCATGCCTGCAAGACTCAGAAAGGCCCCCCGGCCGTATGAAAGACTCATATCGTCGCTCCGTTCACCCCAATCGGGATATTCAGTAAAAACAGGAAAATCTGCTCGCAAGCGGGATAATGGTACCATATAACACGTCTTCGCAAGGCCGCAGGATGCGGTTTTTAAACCGTACCTGACTGTTACCGGACGAGCCGACCGCTTTCCATGTTTGAATCCATGCAAGCNCCCNTGTTTTTTGGCTTGATCGCGGCGTTTGTCACGACCATCGGGCTGATCGCTGTCGCCATGCGCGGGGATTGGAGCGCGCGGTTTTCAGCCGTCATCGGCCTCGCTGCCGCCGGCATGCTTGTCACGCTCACCCTGTTGCACATCGCCCCGGAAGCCTTCGCCGCAAGCCCCCGGGCACCTTACTTCATGCTGGCCGGCTTTCTTGGCGGCCTGATCCTGAACTACACGCTCAGCACATTCTTTCCCGAAGGTGCGGGTGGGGGCCGCATCGCCGCCGTCACGCCGGTTCTGGCTATCGCCATCCATTCCTTGATTGATGGCGTCATTTACTCGGTCACCTTTGCCGCCAGCTTTTCGGCGGGCGTGTACGCGGCTGTATCGCTTATCCTGCACGAGTTTCCGGAAGGCGTGATCGCCTTTGCCATCCTGCGCCGCCATAATTTCACGAACCGGCAATCCTTCCTGTTCGCCTTTCTCGCTGCGTCGGCCACGACCCCTCTGGGGGTGATCCTGTCATCACCTTTCATGTACTTCCTCGGGCCGGAGGCGATTGGCGCGCTGTTTGCTGCGTCGGCTGGCCTGCTGCTCTATGTGGCGACAGGGCCCCTGATGGCGCCCCTCAAGGAAGAGCCCCCCGTGCGCAGCCTGGTCGCCCTGTCGCTGGGCGTCCTGACCGCGCTCATTATCTCGATGCTTCCGGTTCATGATCATCACGATCACGGATCGGGACACGACCATGACCATGATCACGGCCCTATCATCATGGAAGCGCCACGGCCCCTGCCGGACGAGATCTGATGCGGGGCCGGTTCCTCGCCTTCATCCTGTGCTGCCTTGTGGCATGCCTGGCGGCGACCCTGATGTCCCAATCGGCCATCGCCCATCCCGAGGATGAGTTGTGCCTGCCGGATGGCGGCATGGACCCGGCCCTTTGCCGCGAGTTGCAGGCGCTGGATCGGGCCGGGCGCGTCCGCAGCTTTGAGGGCGGCATCCCCGGCGGAGAGATTTCGCTGGACCGGACGCCACTGGAAACCGGAATCTTCTACATCCGCATCGGGTTTGAACACATCCTGCCGATGGGCGTGGATCATATCCTGTTTGTGTTGGCGCTGTTCTTTTCAACGCGGCGGATCGGNCCCCTTCTCTGGCAGGTCTCGGCCTTTACCCTCGCGCATACGGCGACGCTGGGCCTGACGGCGGCGGGCCTGATTGCCCCGCCTGCCAGCATTGTGGAGCCCTTGATTGCCTTCACCATCGCCTGGGCCGCGCTGGAGAACATCCTGTTCAGGGAGCCGAGCGCCTGGCGGCCGGCGCTGGTCTTTGGCTTCGGTCTGATCCACGGAATGGGGTTCGCCGGCGCGTTCGGCGATCTCGGCCTGCCGGCTGACATCTTCTGGCCCGCGCTGATTGGCTTCAACATTGGTGTCGAAATTGGCCAGTTGGCCGTGATCGGCATGGCGCTTGCATTTGCGATCCTGATCAGGAGCGTCCTGAGGCAAGCGGGTCGGCCAAACCTTTATCGGCCGGTTCTGGTATGGCCGGTTTCGGCATTCATCGGAGTAATTGGGCTCTGGTGGGCGATCGAGCGGGCATTCCTTAACCCTTAGCCTGTCAAAGTGCGCTCCAGTTGAACTGGACTGCGCCCTTATGGCTTCACGCGACTGGATCAGACATTTTGGATCGGCCCTGCTGGCATCTGCGCTGGCGGGCTGGATCGGCTATGCTGAATACGCGTCCGCCTTTGTCCCGCGCGCCGATGATGAGGGGCTTGCGCAGGAACAGGTTTATTCAGAAGCCGCCGCCTGGCGTGGTGCGGAAGCCAAGCAGGCGCGCAATGCCATGATCGCCTCGTGGCTTGGCGGGCTGAGTGATGCCGGGTTTGCCGAGTATTCAGTGCGGCATCTGGACAAGGGGCTGATCTACGCGATCCGCTTTCGAGATCCGACGGATCGGGAAGACATCAACGCCCTTTGGGTGGCCGTGCCGGATGGGCCTGACCTGCCGGCATCAGTGCGCCTGCGCACGCCGCAACAGAATGCGACCCCGAAAGCCATCCTTGAACAGCAATCCTGCACGAGCAGCCGGACCCTGAAAGTGTCTGAAACAGAACTGCCGCGCGAACAGGCCGAAGCCCAGGCGGTCTCGCAGCTGAGCACCTATCTGGAAGCGCCCGATCCGATGCCGATCACCGTTCTGAGTGAGGCGCGCGATCTTTGCCGCGACATTTCGCGAATTCTACCGACGCCTGAATAACATCAACGCGTGATCAGGCGAGCTTTTCGGCGGCTGCCTCGTCGGCGGCGCGCATGGTGAAGCGCTTGGTGAACTCCGTCACGCGCGGCGCGATTTCCGTGCGGAAGCGTTTGCCATTGAACACGCCATAATGGCCTACGCCGGGCTGGACATAGTCCGTCTGCATATCTTCCGGCAGGCCGGAGCAGATATCATGAGCGGCCTGTGTCTGGCCGATGCCAGAGATGTCGTCCTTTTCACCCTCTACCGTCATCAGCGCCACATCGCGGATCAGCTCCGGTTTCACGACATGTGTGCCGCGATAGCGATAAACGCCCCGCGCCAGCTGGTGCTCCTGGAAAACGCGCACGATGGTCTGCAGATAGAATTCTTCGGTCAGGTCGAGGACTGACAGGTATTCATCATAGAATTCCCGGTGCTTGCCGACATTGTCCCCATCGCCTTCGACCAGATGGTTGAAGAAGTTCCAGTGCGCATCGACGTGGCGCGACCAGTTCATGTTCATGAACGAGGCAAGCTGGACNAAGCCCGGATAGACGCGCCGGAACATGCCGGGATAGGGGCCCGGCACGGTATGGATCATGTTCTCTTCAAACCATGACAGCGGCTTTTCCTCTGCCAGAACGTTCGGAACGGTCGGGCTGAGGCGGGTGTCGATGGGAGAGCCCATGAAAGTCATTGAGGCCGGACGGGCCGGATCATCATCTTCGGCCATCATGGCAATCGCGGCCAGCACGGGCGGGCCCGGTTGGCACACGCCCAGCACATGGGCGCCCGCGCCAAGGAAGGTCAGCATGTTGCGGATATGGTCGATGTANTCGTCCAGATCGAACCGNCCGAGCCAAACCGGCGCCATGCGGGCATCCTGCCAATCGGTNATGTAGACATCATGNGTCGGCAGGAAGGCCTCAACGGTTCCGCGCAGCAGGGTGGCATAGTGTCCAGACAGGGGGGCCGCGATCANAAGGCGCGGCTGCGGGCCCAGCTTNTCGGCATTNCGCGCAGNGGCCAGCGCCTCAGGATCCTTGCGGAAATGAACCATGTTGCACCACGGCGAACGCCAGGNGACGGTCGGCGTAACGCCCACCGGCGCGCTGTTCACGCTCACGCTGTCGATGCGCCATTCCGGCTTGCCATAATACCGCGTGGCGCTTTCGAACACGTCCGCCATTGCGGACAGGGAGCGCCCATATTCGGTATGTCCAAATGGGTTCAGCGGAGAGCTGAGCGCGGCGCGGCTGGCCCGGGCGGCGATGCGAACTGGCGCCATCGCAGCGCGGTTCATTTCAACAAGCGAGTAGAGCATTTGTCACACATCTTCCATGTTGCGGTGCAGCATAGGTCTCAAACGGAGTGAGGGCAAACGGATTCGCCAGACGGGTGTGTCCTCCCCCAATCGGGCCCGATCGGGTTAGTCCGGAAATTTCACGCAAATTTACCAAGACCGGACAGGGTATGTTTAAGTCGCCGGACGTATTTTCTCCTGGCAGTGGAGTGATTGCGATGTTCCTCAAATGCCAGCCAAACCCTCATCGTGGTGGCCGCATGACGCGGGCGCTGATCTATGAACAGTCGCCGGGCCAACGGTTCGCGATCGACGCCGAGATCCTGCACAAGCAGCCGGAATTGCTGAANGATTTCGGGCGCTACATGCATGCCCGTTTCCGCATTCTGGATGCCGTGGCCTACTTTATATGTCTGGCCGGTGTGCTGGCCTCTCTCGCCCTGGTCTGGTGGGCTTTCCTGCCGGGNATCGCCATCTGCACCATGATGTTGGCGGTCAATCGCAAGGCNGCNGGCGAGATTGCGCGCAAAGCGGCAAAGAAGTCCGTCGANGACTTCCGCAAACTTCACGAAATGGGCTGTCTCTGGCTGGTGTTCGCCTGATCCGCCTAGATGCGCACCATGCCGAGGACGGCAGAAACAATCGCCACCAAAGCGAACATAAGTGAAAAGCTGACCGACACTGCGCGCTGGTCTTTGCGGCTNGTGCGAACGCCTTTNGCTTTCTTGCCCGGTGCCAGCATCCAGCGATTTGAAAAGAANCCGAACGCCGCCAGCAATGCCGTGATCGCGGCCGCCCAACTGGTGGCCAGCAGATAGAATGCCCCCGATGCCANCATCATGCCGGCGATGGGCGTTGAGGTCTGCAGCAGCAATTCCCGCACATGCCGATCCGCGCGCGAACCATCCAGNTTGTCAAANCTGCAATTCGGCGATGCGATGGCGGCGACCCATGAGGCGCCGATGGCCATCGCTCCGAAGAGNAGGCCGAGATGGGTGGCNGTGGTGGAGAGACCTTGAAGCATGTCNCAATTATGCGCCGGATTCGCGCATCAGCCTAGAGAAAGCTTACCGGAGGCGACACGGCGCAACGCGCTGGCGACCTCCGGCAAAACAATTGGCGATATGTTGCGACTTGTGGCGACACTGGGCGACAGATCGCAACAAGCCGCGACGGGCGACGACAAACGTCTACAGGGCGGCTTCGTAGACTTTCGCGTAATCGTCAGCGCTCATCGGCTTCGGATTGCCGAAATGCGCCAGATCCTTCAGCGCGTATTCCACAACGCCCGGCGCATCGTCTGCACTGAGGCCGATTGCGGAAAGCGTTGCCGGAATGCCGATATCTGCGTTCAGCTCTGCAATCGCATCGCCCAGATCCGCGCCCGGTTTCAGGCCCATGGCCTGGCGCAGGCGGGCGTATTTCTCATCCGCCGTGCCTTCGTGGAAGCGCAGGATATGCGGCAGGAAGATCGCATTCAGCGTGCCGTGGTGCAGTTTCTTTTCATGCAGGCGGCCCGCAGCATGCGACAGGGCGTGGACGCCGCCCAGACCCTTCACAAAGGCCAGTGCGCCCTCATAGCTGGCCATCATCATGTGCCAGCGGGCATCTGCATCAGAGCCGTCCTGCACGGCCTTTTTCAACCAGCCATTCCCGACCGAGCGGAACACGCCTTCATAGGCGATGCCTTCGGCAGGCGGGTTCACGGAAGGGGAGAGCACGGACTCGATGCAATGCGTGACAGCATCCATGCCCGTTGCAGCGGTAAGTCCTGCTGGCAGGCCCAGCGTCAAATCCGGGTCACAGATTGCTGTTGCCGGTATCAGGTTTGGCGAAACGATCGTTTCCTTGCGCCCATTCTCGAGAACGATGACCATGCCGACGGACACTTCAGAGCCAGTGCCGGAGGTGGTCGGAATGGCGATCAGGGGCGGGATCTTGCCGATCTTCTTCGCGCCGCCCGTGATCGCCGCATAGGTTTCCAGCGGCTCGTCATGGCTGACCAGAAGGCCAATGCCCTTGGCATGGTCCATAGAAGAGCCACCGCCCAGCGCGATCAGGCCATCCGCGCCGCATGCCTTGTAGGCCGCGGCAGCTTCCTTGGTTTGCTTTTCAGTCGGGTTGGGAACCGTTTCAGCGAATACGCCCGCCGGTGCAACGCCTAGCGCGTCTTCCACCTTTGCCAGGATACCTGCCGCCTTGATGCCCGGATCCGTGACGATGAAGGGGCGAGACATGCCCAGCTTCTTGGCTGTACCGGCCAGCTGCTTCAGTGCGCCGGAGTCAAAGATACAGGTTGTGAGATAATTGATGACGGGCATGCCGTGGTTCCTCGCTCGAATGTTTCCTCAACGCCCATGTGCCCTAGCGGCAGTGCGAAGTTCAAGCCTGACCGTGGGAGAACCATCTTCCTGTTGCAAACTGGGCAGAGGCGAGCCCAGAGCCTGAGCGCGCACATTCCCAGAATCGCAACCGGTCGAAGCGCTCGCAATCGGGGAGATTACTTATTCGCGATGCCATGTCGCGCGACACGGCCCCGCGCGTCAAAACGGGCAATTACTCCCATGAAAACATAGGCGTAGGTGGCGGTCATCCGGCGCAGATTGGTGCGCCAAAATTGGAGTGAAAGACCATGAAACAGCTTCTCCTTGCCTCTCTGGTTGCCGGGGCGACCTGGCTTGGAACAGCGCCTGTCGCATCGGCAGACGAAAACCCGTGGATGGTGCGCGGACGTGTGATTGGCGTTCTCCCGGACGAGTCCGGAGACTTGTCGGTTGCCGGAACGCGCCTGGCTGGCGATGTCGACATTTCGGACCAGTACGTGCCTGAACTCGACATCACTTACTTCTTCACGAAGAACATCGCAGCGGAACTGATCCTCGGCGTGACCCCACATGATGTGAAGGCCACGGGCGTCACGGTGCCAGGCGCGCTCGACAATGCCACGATTGATCTGGGCGATGTTACGCTGCTGCCGCCGACGCTGACACTTCAATATCATTTCGTGAATGACAGCCAGTGGAAGCCCTATGTGGGCGCGGGCATCAATGCGACTTTCTTCTTCAACGAAGATGAAGGCCCGGTCGCGGACGGTATCGACTACGATACCAGCGTCGGCCTCGCCCTCCAGGCCGGGGTTGATTATGACCTCGATGGAGAGCCAGGCGGCTGGGCCATCAATGCGGACATCAAGAAGATCTGGATCAATCCGGACGTGACTGTCGATTTCACCACGGCGCTTGGCGCAACAGTGGATGCTGACGTGGACATCAATCCACTCGTGGTGGGACTGGGGCTCGGATACAAGTTCTGAGACCCGATTGCCGAAGGCGGGGTTTCCCATTGAATCCCGCCCTCGCTTTCTCCTCCTTGGCCGCGTTCTTTCCCGATGAGCGCGGCCTTTTTTTGGCTTTCTGCAGACCGGGCGTTGCGGCCTTCGCCGTCCCGTATACAGATTGCGATCATGGCTATTCTTTCTGTCAAAGATCTACGGGTTTCCTTCGACACGCCGGACGGTGTGGTCGAAGCGGTCAAGGGTATCAGTTTCGATGTCGCCAAGGGCGAATGCCTTGGCATTGTCGGCGAAAGCGGTTCGGGCAAGAGCCAGTCGGCCCTCTCTGCGCTCGGCTTGCTCGCGGGCAACGGAACCGCCTCCGGGCGGATCGAATTTGACGGCATCAACATGCTGGACGCACCGGACGCGACGCTACGCGACATTCGCGGCGCGCGCATGTCGATGATCTTTCAGGATCCGCTGACCAGCCTGACGCCCCATATGACAGTGGGCGCGCAGATGCGCGAAGTGCTGGCCCTTCACAAGGGACTGAAGGGCGAAGCGGCAGACCGCCTCTGCGTCGAGTGGCTTGAGAATGTGCGCATTCCGGAAGCGGCTCGCCGGATGAACCAGTTTCCTCACGAACTGTCAGGCGGCATGCGCCAGCGTGTGATGATCGCCATTGCGATGCTTTGCAATCCGGAACTCCTGCTGGCGGACGAGCCAACCACGGCGTTGGATGTAACGGTTCAGGCGCAGGTGCTTGAGCTGATGGACGAGTTGAAGCGTGAGACCGGTACCGGCATCGCCCTGATCACGCACAATATGGGCGTCGTCGCGCGCATGTGTGACCGGGTGATCGTGATGCGTCATGGCGAGATCGTGGAGCAGGGGAGCGTCGACGATATTTTCTATCGCCCGCAGGCCGACTACACGAAAATGCTGCTCAATGCCGTGCCGAGAATTGATGAGCCGGACCGTCCCGGTCGTCCTGTCCTGTCAGATGCTCCAGCGCCAGGCACAGAGCCGGTCCTCAAAGTAGAGGACATGAAAATTCACTTCCCGATTTCGGTCAAAGGTGGCCTGTTCGGGAAGACCAAACCGCTCAAGGCAGTGGACGGCGTCTCCTTTGACCTGAAGCCCGGCGAAACCCTCGGCGTTGTCGGCGAGTCCGGTTGCGGCAAATCCACCCTTGCGCGCGGTGTGTTGAATTTGATCCCGCCGACTGATGGCACGGTCGCGTGGCTTGGCCGGGACATCTCGAAGGCCGGGCGGAAGGAAATGAACGCCCTTCGCGATGATTTGCAGATCGTCTTTCAGGATCCGCTGGCCAGTCTGGATCCGCGCATGTCCATCGGAGCCTCCATCGCGGAACCGCTTCAGGTGCACCAGCCACGCCTGACGCGGGCCGAGCGCGAGGCAAAGGTTCGCGAAATCCTGCCGCGCGTTGGTCTCGACCCGAACCTGATCAACCGTTACCCGCACGAATTGTCGGGCGGGCAGAACCAGCGTGTAGGCATCGCCCGCGCCATGATCCTGCAGCCAAAACTGGTGATCTGCGATGAAGCTGTCTCTGCGCTGGATGTCTCGGTCCAGGCGCAAGTCGTTGATCTTCTGATCGAGCTTCAGAAGGAATTCGGCCTTGCGATGATCTTCATCAGCCACGATCTCGCGGTCGTTCGGCAGATCAGCCACCGCGTTATGGTGCTTTACCTGGGCCGCGTGGTGGAGCTCGCAGGCCGCGACGCGATCTATAATGAAGCGCGCCATCCCTATACGAAGGCCCTGATCGCGGCGGTGCCAAACGCCGATCCGACGGGTGAGCGCAATCGCGAGCGCCTGCGCCTGACGGGCGATTTGCCCAGCCCGCTGGATAGCCGGGCAGCGCTGCGGTTCATGAAATCGAAGCTGGTCGATGATGCAGATGCGGACCAGTACAAGCCGAAACTCGTTGAAGTCAGCCCTGGTCACCTCGTGGCGGAGCACGATCCGGTGATGGGTGGGGAAGGACTTCTGGCCAGCTGATCTCCCAGTAAAATGCGGGGCTTGTAAGCTTGGCTTAAGACGAATGTGCGAGGGTCACGGTTCTAGTATTGCCGGAGCCTGCGCATTTTGCCTCAACTAATCGGTCTTGTTCTCGTGCTCGTCCTCGTGATGGGTGGCCTTGCCCTGACCGGCGGGCAAGGCGTGATGCAGGCATTGCCGTTTGAACTGGCCCTGATCGGCGGCGCGGCTGTTGGCACGCTATTGATCGGGAATTCGCCCAAAGTTGCCAAAGAGGCCTTCGGCGGCTTTGTTCGTTCGTTTCAGGGTAGCCGCTGGCATCGCGCACAACACCGCGAATTGCTGGTCCTGTTGGCGACCCTGATGCGCAGGGCACGTCAGGATGGATTTGTCTCGATTGAACGCGACATAGAGAATCCGGACGATTCTGCCCTCTTCGCGACAGCGCCCGCAGTTCAGGCAGATGCGGCGGTTCGCGACATGATCTGTGATTCCTTTCGCCTGATGGCGCTGGATCTGTCCGACCCGGCGCGGGCCGAAGCGCATATGGAACAGGCTGTCGCGCTTCATGTGGATCAACGGATGAAGGCCGTGAACGCGTTGAATACGGTGGCAGATGCGCTGCCTGCGCTCGGCATCGTGGCGGCTGTGCTGGGTATCATCAAAACAATGGGGTCTATCGACCAGTCACCAGCCATTCTTGGGATGATGATTGGAACCGCGCTGCTGGGAACGTTTCTCGGTGTGTTTCTCGCTTATGGCGTCGTTGGGCCTGTTGCAGCGCGTTATGGCCAGATTGTTGAGGATGAGGCGCAGCCTCTTGATGTGGTACGCACCGTACTGTCTGCCTTTGGCAGCGGCGTTCAGCCCGGAATAGCCATTGAGCTCGGCCGCACAGCCATTCCCGTCGAACAGCGCCCGGACGCTGACTCTGTAGAACGCGCCCAGACGAGCGCGCGCTTTACCGAACGTGCCGTAGCCTAGCCTCACGTCCATTGCGCGTTGACCGCACTGGAATGAAGCCGCATCACCGGTAGATGCCCCAAATTCGACTGGCCACGTTCAATTGCGAAAACCTGATGATGCGGTGTGATTTCGCGCGCTCGGGTCTGGCCAATGCGCGCAGTCGCCTGACAGATGTCGATGATGCCCGGATCGCTGAGCAGGTGGACGCAGTGTTCGATGTCTTGTCGGAGGATGACCGGACCCTGACGGCGCAGGCGCTTGTGGCGGCAAAGGCCGAAGTTTGTGCCCTGCAGGAAGTCGAAAACCTTGTCACGCTCACCGCATTTGACAATCGCTACGTGTCGCGCTGGGCAGGGCAGCCCTTCGGCCAACGTGTCCTGCACGAAGGCAATGATAGCCGCGGCATCGATGTCGGCCTGCTTTCGTCGCACCCTGTCGTGTTTCAGCGCAGTCACGCACGTGCCACGTTTGGCCGGCTTGGCATTCGACCGCCGAAGGGCGCATCGGTGAATGACTACGTCTTCCGGCGGGACTGTCTGGAAGTGGATATTGTGAAAGAGGGACGGCAGCTGACGCTGTTTATCTGTCACTTCAAATCCATGCATGGGGGCCGCAAGCGCACGGCCTTGGTGCGTGAAGCGGAAGCCCAGGCTGTGCGGAAGATTGTCAGTCAGCGCTTTGAGACGCCCGCGTCAGAGGATTGGGTGATTCTGGGTGACTTCAATGATTACTGGGAAGTAGACGGCAAGCCAGCCCCGTCGCACGGGCTCGGCCCATTGGTCGGCGATGGCTTTGCGGTCGATCTGGCCAGCCGCGCAATTGCCGATCCTCTTGACCGATGGACGCATCATTATAGCGGTGACGACACTTATGGTGCGCTGGACCATATCTTTTTGTCGCCAAATCTCGCCGCGCAGAATCCGGCGGCAAATGTTGAGATTGTTCGCGCTGGTTCGCCCTACCGGGCGGCGCGATACGATGGAGATCGCTTCCCCGGTGTAGGCTGGATTACGCCGAAAGCATCAGACCATTGCCCCATGGTTGCGACTTTAAAGTTTGAAGGCCGCGCTACGGCACCCTAATTTATGTGGGCTTTGGTAACCAAGGGGGCCGCAAGGCTGTGTCACGTTTTGATAAACTGATCGAGACGGTGGAGGCCTATCAGGCCCTCGCTGCCGAGAATTATGACCGGATCCGAACATTGGCTGAGGAAGTGCGCAGTGGTTTCTGCGACTATCTTGGCGCGAGTGACGGCGTTTGTGTCCATCTTGTGCCACCGGTCGGCGAGTACAAGCCGAAAGCCCACGGTGACGCCGCATTTTCCATTCCACCGCGCGGATTCCGCCTGCTCGGGCCGATTGCATTCGGCTTGGCAGTAAGGGTTTCCCGCGACACCGATTGGCTGCGGCTGGTGATGCGGTGTCGCAAGATTGGCGACAAATTCATGATCCAGATCGAGGATGGCTCGGAATACGAGTTCAGCCTGCCGCTAAAAGACGCCGATCCTGAGCCATTTTACGACCATCTTTATCAGCACATCCTGCTCTGGTTCTCAGACCATATCGAGCGCTACAAAGTGGGCGACTATGGAACCCGTGAGATCGGATTCGACTTTGCTGATGACATAAATGCCGCTCAAGCCTAGTTTTTTGACGAACTGGTGGGCAGGGTGGACCTAGAACGGGGCTGGTATGGACCAATTTGATTTTGCACTGGCGGCCGCGGGGTCCAGCGAGTTGATCTTTGCGTGCGCATTGATTGGCGCACTCGGCATCGGCGCACAATGGATTGCATGGCGCATTCAGGCGCCGGCCATCGTGTTGATGGCCTTGGCAGGTCTCGCCGTCGGACCGCTGTGGACGGTCATTTTTGGCGAGCCGTTGCTCAATCCGGAAAAAGTGTTCAATGGCGGCAGCAATGAGTTGCTCAGGCCGATTGTGTCACTGGCTGTCGCGGTCATCCTGTTTGAGGGTGGTCTCGTTCTGAAGTTCGAGAATTTGCGCGATGCGGGCGCTGCCGTGCGGCGCATGGTGTTCCTGGGCGGGCCATTGGCGTGGGCGTTGGGTACATTTGCCGCGCACTATGCAGCGGGCCTTGATTGGGGCAGTTCCGTTGTGTTTGCAGGCGTGTTGGTGGTTACCGGGCCGACGGTGATCATGCCCTTGCTGCGGCAATCAAAGCTTGGGGGCCGAACGGGTCAGTTCCTGAAATGGGAAGGCATCGTCAACGACCCCGTTGGTGCGTTGTTCGCCGTTGCCGCGTTCGAGATCATCCGCGTGGCGGCGACGGGCGAATCCATTCTTGGCAAAGGCGCGATGATCATCGTTGCTGCGGCGCTGGGTGTGGGTCTCGGGTTTGCGTTTGGCTGGGCGATTGTCAGGGCCTTCCGTCAGGGCTGGACACCTGAATATCTCAAGGCGCCGATCATCTTCGCCTCGATTATCCTTTGCTACGCTCTGGCAGAAATGATCGAGAAGGAAATCGGTCTTGTGGCTGTGACGGCCTACGGCATGACGCTGGCCAATTCGCGGCTCGCGGGCCTCGCAGAGCTACGAAAGTTCAAGGAAGACATTGCAGTATTGCTTGTCTCGGGCGTGTTTGTGATCCTGACCGCGAATTTGACGCCGGATGTTATCCGCCGCGCGTTGACGTGGAACACGCTCGCCTTCCTGATGGCGATGCTGTTCATTGTGCGTCCGCTTTCGGTTTGGATCGCGACCTGGGGCACCCTGAAGCGCAATGAGGCCATCCTGCTTGGCTGGATCGCGCCGCGCGGTATCGTTGCTGTCGCTGTGTCCAGCCTGTTTGCAACCCTGCTTGAAGACCTCGGTCGACGCGGGGATTCTCGTTTTTACTTCTCCGGCGCCGAGCAGATCACTCCGCTTGCTTTCGCTATGGTGTTTGTCACCGTCGTCCTGCACGGATTCACGATTGGCCCGCTGGCGCGGCGTCTTGGTCTGGCGCGGAAAGAGCGTCCGGGCGTCCTGCTGGTCGGCGTGAACCCGTGGAGCATTGATCTGGCGAAGGTTCTGAAAGATGTCGGCATCGAGCCGATTCTTGCCGACAACAATTGGCGACGCCTGCGGCCAGCACGTGAGGCGGGACTGAATACGTTCTTCGGGGAAGTCCTGTCTGAAGAGGCCGAAGTGCGCCTCGACCATGCGGCGTTTGACCAGGTTGTCGGCCTGTCTGCGAACGAGCCCTACAATGCGCTCGTTTCCGGGCATTTCGCACCGGAACTTGGACGGCATCGAGTCTATCAGCTGTCTGCGCAGGACACCGAGGAAGAGGATCCACGCGCCATTGGCATGGGTACGCGCGGACGCACCCTGATCCGTCGGGGCAGGGGGTATGACGGCCTGATCCGCGATCACTATCGGGGCTGGACCTTTGGCAAGACGAAGCTGACCGAGGAATACGATCTTGCGGAGTATCGAAAGGATCGCCCGAAAGCCGATATCATCGCGGAAATCCGCCCGGATGGCACCTTGATCTTCCTTGGGCCGAACCGTGAGGCGCGCGGCGGCGACGGAGTCACCCTGATCAGTTTCGGTCCGGCACGTGAAATGGAAGTTGCAAAAGAGCCTGAGGACATCAGCACTGACGGCAATCAAGGCTAGCTGCCTGCGGCCTGTAGCGTGGCACCATGAACCCGCAACCAGTTGCGATGTGTCTTCCAGTCCACGCAACAGGTGGAAACGTGGGCCCAAAAGCGGGGCGAGTGGTTCATTTCCAGCAAGTGCGCGCACTCATGAGCCGCGACATAGTCAAGGACAGCTGGCGGCGCCATGATGAGTCGCCACGAGAAGGACAGTTTTCCATCTGCGGTGCACGATCCCCAACGTGAGCGCGTGTCTTTCACTGATATCTCGCTATAGGTCACGTTCAGGCGGGCGGCATGGCGTTTTACGGCGCGGGTGATGTCTGCGCGGGCCTGCTTCTTCAGGTATCTCGTCGTGCGTAAATGCAATGTATCGGGATCGCCCGGGGCGCATAGCGTATTCGGATCGCCGGGAACCAGGCGCGCGACGCGGCCGTCCCCAATGGCGGTCAGACGACAAGGCGCGCCGCGATAGGAAATCACGCTGCCTTCCTCGAAACTGACTGCATCCGGCAAGTGCCGCAACCGGCTGTGAATCCAGTCAACGCGTTCAGCCGCAAAGGCTGCCGCGTCCTTGATCTGACGGCGTGAAGGCGCAACAGCGACCGCTTCCCTGCGGCGTTCATCCAGCCGAAGGATCAAGCGCCGCGCTTTCGAGTTCACTTCGAGGCGAACGCGGATCTCGTCCCCGTCCGGTCCACTCAGTGTCACGGTCTGGCCATTGTTGTATGGCATGTTAATAATCTCACATTAGGTGACGGGCGCACTCGATACGCTGGCATCAACTATTTTAAGGGACCAAACATGAAATATCTGCTCACAGGCGTTGCCGCCATCGCCATGCTTACGGCTTGCGGGGACAATGACAAGCCAGATGATGGTGCAAGCTCAGAATATGCTGTGCAAGACATCACAGCGCGCGCGGGTGACCCGGCAACTGCACCGCAGGCATTGGCCGCTTTCGCGCTGGATGGGTCCGATTCGACGCGTCTCACATTCGCGGGTAGCGACATCAAGGGCGACAAGGCCGTATTCACGGATGTGACGCTTTTGTCGGCCGATGATGACGACGATTCAGACGAGGACGGCATTGATCTTGATGGCACCGTCGTAAAGGCGAAGAAGCTTGAGCTTGATGGCCTCGCAATGGTCGACGGGAAAGCAAGCTTCTCGAAGATGGTCATGAGCGACATTTCGCTCGTTCCGACAGACCCGGAAGAGGCCGAAGAGGGAAGCGCAACGATTGGCTCGATCCAACTTGTAAATCCTTCACCTGAACTGGCAGCCTGGGTCGCGAGCGCATTCAGTGATGCTGATCATGGTGACCTGCCGACCGGCGACGCCCTGTCGTTCGACCTCTGGTCAGTTGGCGATGTTAACATGCAGATCAATGAAGAAGACGGCGAGACCGGTACCTTCCTGATCGATGCCATTTCCGTCAGTGGCCTGAAAGACCGCAAGGCAGCGGGGATGTCCCTCAAGAACATGAAGTTCGACATGTTCGACCCGTCTGAAGACACGACCGTGAAAGCGAATATCGGTGATGTCAGCGTCGAAGGCTTCGACTTTGCGGTATTTGTACCGGAAGAAGGCGAAAGCCTAGAGGACAGTTTTGAGTCAGGCTTCATGTCTGGACTGAATGCTCAGGACCCTGCGAATCCAGGCTACAAGTCCATCAGCATGAAGGACCTCAACTTCGACGTATCCGGCGTCAATTTCGATATGCCGTCTCTCGTTTCCAAAGTGAGCCACGACAAACAGGGCCGCGCGGTGAAGGTCGTGACCGAACCGGTGAAGATGGTGCTGAATGCAGGCGATGGCGAACTTGGCCAACAACTGGGTACGCAACTTGCGACGCTCGGCTATGAAAAGCTGGAGCTGACCATGGCGAGCGAGCAGTCTTACGATCCGGATGCTGACATTGTGACCTTGGCCAAGGGTAAGAACTACTGGGAGCTCAAAGATGGCTTCCGCCTCGATTTTGGTGCCAAGTATGAAGGCGCCAGCGCAATGGCAGCTGCGCAGGCAGAGCAGGGTGACGCATCTGCAGACCCATCTGCCATGATGGATGCTGTCATGGAGAAGCTGACGATCCATTCGCTTGACCTGGCGCTGGACGATAATGGCATCGTGGATCGTGCCTTCAACGCATACGCGGCCCAGAGCGGCGAAGACCCGCAGCAATTGCGCAATCAGACTGCTGGCATGTTGGCCATGGCTCCGATGATGGCTGCTGGATCCGGTATTGATCCGGAATTGGTGACAGAAGCTGCAACAGCTCTGTCCAGCTTCATCACCGATCCGAAAACGTTGACGCTGTCGTTGAACCCGGCTGCGCCGCTGAAAGTATCAACGCTGGCAGACATGGAAGATCCGTCCGGTCTGACCAAGTCGGCGCTCGGTTTCTCGGCCTCCAACGAATAGGTCGCCAGGCAAACCAGACGTATAGGCGCGTGCATCCCGTGTGGGTGCACGCGCTTTTCTTTGCGTGCTAGTCGAGGCATAGACTGGCTGTCATGAAACTGGCTTTTTTTGGAGATGTGGTCGGAAAGCCCGGCCGGCAGGCCGTGTTGGACCATCTACCGGGTCTGAAAGCGCGTCTGCGTCTCGATTTTGTCGTTGTAAATGCAGAAAATTCTGCGGGCGGCTTCGGGTTGACCAGCGCTATCGCGGAGGAGTTCTTCGCGGCTGGCGCGGACTGTCTGACGCTGGGGGACCATGCCTGGGACCAGCGCGAGGCGCTCACTTATATTGAACGCGAACCGCGTCTGCTGCGCCCATTGAATTATCCGCCGGCTGCCAATGCGCCCGGTAAGGGCGCAAACCTGTTCAGCCTGCCCGATGGCCGCCGCGTGGGCGTGATCCAGGTTCAGGGTAACGTGTTCATGAAACAGGTGTTGAGCAATCCGTTCTCCGCGGTGGATGAAGCGCTCGATTCAATGCCTCTTGGCGCTGTGGCTGATGCGGTGATTGTGGATATGCATTGCGAGGCGACCAGTGAGAAAATGGCGATGGGCCATTACTGTGATGGTCGGGCCAGTCTGGTTGTTGGCAGTCATACGCATGTGCCAACCGCCGATACGATGATCCTTGAAGCAGGTACGGCCTATCAGACAGATGCTGGCATGTGCGGTGACTATGACAGTGTGATCGGGATGCAGAAGCAGATCTCGCTCTATCGCTTCGAGACCCAGCTTCCCGGCGAACGTTATCAGCCGGCCCTGGGCGAAGGCACACTCTGCGGAACCTATGTTGAGACAGATGATGCGACCGGGCTTGCGACCCGTATCGAAGCCATTCGCGTCGGCGGAAGGCTCAGCGATGCGGTGCCTTCCTGACTTCTCCTGAAACTGAAGCGCCCCGAGACCTCGGTCTCAGGGCGTTCGTGGAACCGAGTTATTTCCCCGGCTGCGCAGTGTAGCGGAGATAGGGTTTCACCGCCTTGTAACCTGACGGGAAAAGCCGATCGATCTCGTCAGGATCTGTCAGCGATGGCACGATGATCACATCATCNCCGTTCTGCCAGTTCACAGGAGTCGCAACCTTGTGATTGTCNGTGAGTTGAAGGCTGTCGATGAGACGCAGGATTTCGTCAAAGTTCCGCCCGGCACTGGGCGGGTAAATGATGGACGCGCGAATTTTCTTGTTCGGATCGATGACATACACAGCGCGCACGGTGACTTTCGCGTCCGCACTTGGGTGGATCATGTTGTAGAGGGTTGCCACGCTCCGGTCCGGATCGGCGATGATCGGGAATTCCACGGTTGTGTCTTGGGTTTCCTCAATGTCGGANATCCAATTCTTGTGGTCCTCCAGACTGTCGACGGAGATCACCAGTGCTTTTGCGCCGCGCCTCGCAAACTCGTCCTTGAGTTTAGCTGTATAGCCGAGCTCCGTGGTGCAGACAGGTGTGAAATCGGCCGGGTGAGAGAAGAAGACCACCCAGTCTTCGCCAATCCATTCGTGAAACCGAATGCGGCCTTCTGTCGTGTCGGCTTCAAAGTCCGGGGCAACGTCGCCAATCAGAAGGCTCATATTACCATACTCCTGTCTCTTGATTTCTGACAGGAAAGTGGTGCCTAAGAAGAAGCAAACCAATGCGCAGCATCTCAAGCTGTCGATAAGTTTTTCTAATGCCCGGTCAGGGAAGAAGGAATTTGAATGAAACGTCTCATTCTCATGCGTCATGCCAAGACCGAACCCTGGGCAGAAGGCATTGACGATTTTAGCCGGGCGTTGACCGAGCGTGGGAAAGAAGATGCAAAGCGCATGGCCGAGGAACTTGTTGCCACNGGCTGGAGCCCCGAACGCATTCTCGTATCAACNGCGCGTCGGGCGCGGGAGACCTGTTCTGAAGTGGCGAAGATTGTGGAGGGCGAGAAGGTACGCCCGATGGAAAACCTGTATCTCACCGGCGTTCGCGGTCTGACCGAGGCCATCTGCCACAATGACGGGGCAGGTACCCTGATGGTGATTGGGCATAATCCGGGGCTGCATGATTTTGCCATGGAGATTTTGCGCGAAGCCGGGAGCCAGGATCATCAGGAATCTGTCAGGCTGATCGAGAAATTTCCGACCAGTTGCTGCGCTCTCTTCGAGAGTGAACAGGACGGGGCCTTTCTGCCGGTCCATTTCAAACTGACTCAAATTCTGCGTGCGAAGGACCTTCGCGAGGCTGATGCGCCACTCTGACGAAAAAAGCCCTGCCGGTGAAGGCAGGGCGGAGATCCTGGTCGGTCAGGCGGTTTGGAGAGGCTGAGACCCTGCCGACCGGATCAGTGCTAGTTTGATTGGTAGTGCACGTTGGTGAACGTGTCGTGGTCCACGTAAGCGACGACCTTCTTCATCATTTTACGTTCGCATTGGCGCACAGCCAGCGCTTTTCCGAAATTGTAAGCGACGTGTTCTGAAGTACACCGAGCGTTCACTTCGTCGCGGATACGGTCGTACTCTTCCTGGGCACCGACAACCGTTTCCAGTTGCGTGCGGTTCACGTCGATTTCCATCTTGAATTCATCTGANGCGGCAAAGGCTGGCGCGGTNGCGACGGAAGCGGCGACGGCAAGNGCGGTGAAANTGCGGATCATGGCAGTATTCCTTTCGAATTTCGGTGAGANAATCAGGGCAGGGTGGCTGGCGCCGCATCGATCAGGGGATTGGGGGATGCGGCGCCAGCAGGNCAGGCTTAGCGNGCTTCGCGGCGGGCGAAGCGACGGCGGCGGCGGACCAGAAGGTTCTGACGACCCTCCGCTGTGACATCATTGGCCGGCCGGGTCCGGTGAGTTGCCTCTCCGGTCATGATGGAGAGGGCCATCATGCTTTCGGTGNNTGGTGCGGCGATGTCGCTCTGACGGGCGCGGGGGATCATGATTTTCAATTCCTTCTAGCTTTCTGTTGATGTCCTTGGCGAGACCATCCCGCCGCCGACACCCTCTATCTAGGTCAGAAATTATCGAAAATCAATAAGTTTTTATCGAAAAATAATAAATACCAACAAATTCAAGGCACTGTTGTTTGCCGAATATCGATATGATTGTGCGTTTTTCAAGTCAAGCGATGCCGAATAAGCTGGAGAAGAATTCATGCAATGCATTGTAGCGCTGAATCGATGCGACAAGCGGAACCCGTTCCGTTCGCATGGATCAGGCATGGCCACCCAAATCGAAGCTGAGCTGAACCGACTTGGCAGGTAAGGCGTGGACACGTCCAGACTTCGACATGCCCGCCCTGCGCGCCATATTCGGCCGTGCCGGAACACCAAATGGCAACGCATGCGAACTTTGCTCAGGGAACAGGTGACGGCGAGCCGCCCTGGCCGCAGCCATATGATCAACCATTCTCATCGGATAGGATTGGCCCAAGACAATGCCCTTCTCGGCGAGCAGACTTTTTGGGGCATCCCAAGGCGAGTGGATCAGCGCGTCCGGGAGGTCAGCGATTTCAGGTATCCATTTTCGAATAAAGGTGCCCTCAGGATCGCGCATCTGGGAGTGTCGTACCGGATTCGGAATTTGCCCGACGGGGTGTGAGCTGACGCCGACAACTTTCCGTGCGTTCCCATAGAACAGGGCCCCGTCAAAATCGGGGGAGAGCCGCGCCAGATGCTGGGCAGGCGCAGTCGGATCCAGCCAGAGATGGCACGTCGCGAATGACAGAAGCAGGCTGCGCAACTCCGATTCGAGGCGTCCGGTGGCCTGAAGGCAGCGCATGCTGGCATCAAGAAGTGGGAAACCTGTGCGGCCACTGGCCCAGGCAGCCAAGCGGGGATCTGCCGCGCCGACCATTTCACGTTTGAAAATATCATGTGGAAGACCGGCATTCTCAACCTGCTCACGCCGTGGTTTGGCGGTCAGCAGGCGAGACCTTTGTTCCAGATTCTCAACAAATGCGTCGAGCGAGGCGGCAAACGTCTCATCCCCATCGGATAGAAGGGCACCTTTGGCACGCATCGCCGCCTGCCAGACCTCGCGATCCGATAATGTGCCCCAGTTCAGGTAGGGGGACAGGCCGGAGGCAGATGATTCCCGGTCCGTAACAGAGAGATTGCGTTTGGAGGCCGGCCGTCCGCGACCTGACAGATATTGGCGCAGCTGAAGCACACCATTGGTGCGGCCTCCAGTCTGGCGGCCTGCACATGCGTCGTCACCCAATCCGTAATCTGATGCGACTGGCCAGTCTTCCGACACCATATCAGGCGTGTCCAAGTTTTCCGGTGCATTGAGACGTGGCTGGCGCATGTAGTGCCGGAAAGCGGTTTCCGACTCTCCCGGAGTTAATGGCATCGCACGCCTTACGGCCTGCTCGCGCAATGGGATTCCGGCTTTCATGGCCCAGCTGCGGACGTGCTGAACGCGTTCCGTCTCTTCCGGATCGTGACTTGCCGCATGGAAGTGGAGGGAGGCGATCCCGTACTGGGTGTGAATTTGCGACAGGACTTCGGCTGCGTTGCCGGATCTCAGGCACAACTTGCTTCCGCGTTTGCGCAGGGCGCCGTCGAGATCTGCAAGGGATTCCAGAAGAAAGTCGAATTGGCGGCCGGATGTGTCCGGGCGATGCCAATGCCGGGTATCAAAAATGTAGAGGGGCAGGACCTGCCCGCCTGATGCGCAGGCGGCCACAAGGGCTGCGTGATCATGCACCCGCAAGTCTCGTCTGAACCAGATGACATGTAGATCGCTCATGGAACAAATATAGAACATTGTTCCTCTTTGTCCAATCTTTTCGGCGCATGCGCTAATTCATTGCGAAACCGAAACAAATTCAACTTCTGGTTTCTTGCGGGTCAATGGTAAAGTTCGTCTTTACCATTTATGGGCGCTGAGGGAGTTACTGCGCGGGATCGTTTCCCGCTGCATCTGTTTGATAATCTTGCTGAACCGAAGCCCGACCCGCGATTGGCGGAGGATGCGGCCGAGGCCTTCCCAGCAAGATTTCTTGGCATGTCTGCCAAGACCGGTATGGCCACTGATCAGGCCAAACTGCTTCGACATTTGCTGGCAGTGTCCGGAGTCTGCGGACTTTTTGCGCCTGGTTGGTTGCTATCGATTTTTGGAGCCGTGGGGATTGGCGTATTCGCGTTGATGATTCTGTACCGGCTCGGCCTGGTCCTGTTCGGCCCGAGTTCCGTTCATCTTCTGACCAATCCCGCATCGTTGTCGTTGCTCCTGCCGACCTACACCATCCTGATTGCTCTCAAGGACGAGGCGGCATGCATGCCGCAATTGGCAAACAGTCTGATGTCGTTGGAATATCCACGGCGCCTGCTGGATGTGAAGCTTCTTTTGGAGGAGGGGGATCATGATACGAAAAACGCAATTCATGAGCAGATATGGCCCGAGGGAACTGAGCTTGTTGTGCTGCCGCGCGGTCAGCCGCAGACGAAACCGCGTGCGCTGAACTACGGACTGGCGCGGGCCAGGGGAGCATTTGTCACGGTCTATGATGCGGAGGATCGTCCGAACCCCGGTCAGCTGATGGAGGCGGCCCGCCGGTTCGCCTGGGACCCGCAGCTTGCTTGTGTGCAGGCGCCACTATCGGGCAATGTGCGTGGCGGCGGCTGGTTGTCGCGCCATTGGGCGCTGGAATACGCAATCCAGTTCAACCGCATGATGCCGGCGCTGGCCCGGTTGCGTATGCCGATCCCACTTGGCGGAACCAGCAATCATTTTCGCAAGGCGGCACTTCAGGCGGTTGGCGGCTGGGACGCCTGGAATGTGACCGAAGACGCCGATCTCGGACTACGTTTCGCAAGATTGGGAAAGAAGGTTGATGTTATTGCGCCGCCGACTGTCGAAACCCCACCTCAACAGCTCGATGTATGGGTCGGTCAGCGATCCCGCTGGTTGAAGGGGTTCATCCAGACCTGGCTCGTTCTGATGCGGTATCCATCCACGGCCATAAAGGAGATGGGCGTTCTGGGGTTCATCTCGATGCAATTGAGCCTCGGCGCATCTATCTTGTCGGCACTTGTCCATCTGCCCTGGCTTGTCTGGTGCGCGGTTTGCCTCTTGGTGCCGGACGCAAGTATAGGGTCGATCAGCTTGGGCATGTTGGCAGCGTCCTATGCTGTTGGCGTGATCGCGGCGCTGACTGTACCGACGTCTTCTTTTGCGGTCCGGCTGCGGGATATCCTGACTATCCCTTTTTACTGGCCTCTTCAGTACTTCGCTATGATGCGCGCGCTTTACAGCCTGTCGCGGCGACCGCATTTCTGGGTGAAGACGCCACACGATATGGACGCCTGACGGAGCCGGGGACAGCGCCCCCACATTTTCTAACGCAAGGTCAATGCTTGGCGGTCCTTCGGCTTGGGCATACAGTCGATGCACGATCTGTTGCCCCCAGAGGAGTCCGATATGGCGTATGATGAATCAGTCGACCTAGAGCAGTTTCGCGCTGAAACGCGCGAATGGCTTGAAGAAAATTGCCCCCCTTCGATGCGTACGCCCATGAAGGATGACGAGATTGTCTGGGGTGGAAAACGCGAAAAGTTCAAGAACCCTGAAGCGAAGGTCTGGCTGGAGCGGATGGGTGAAAAGGGTTGGACCGCGCCGGAGTGGCCAGCAAAGTATGGCGGCGGCGGCCTCAGCCGTGAGCAGAACCGCGTGCTGCAGGAAGAGCTGCGCCGCATCAAGGCGCGGCCTGCCTTGTTCTCTTTCGGGCTCTGGATGTTCGGCCCGGCGCTTCTGGAATTTGGAAATGAAGAACAGAAACTGCGCTTCATCCCGGATATCGTAAAGGGCAAGACACGCTGGTGTCAGGGCTATTCCGAGCCGGGTGCGGGGTCTGATCTGGCAGACTTGCAGACGCGTTGCGAAGACAAGGGCGATCATTACCTGATCAATGGTCAGAAAGTCTGGACCTCCTACGCTGACAAGGCTGACTGGATTTTCTGTCTGGTGCGGACCGATACGAGCACCAAGCATGAAGGGATCAGCTTCATCCTGTTCGACATGGAGAGCGAAGGCGTTGAAGCGCGTCCAATTCTGCTGATTTCCGGCGAGAGCCCATTTTGCGAAACATTCTTCACGGATGTGAAAGTGCCGAAAGACCAATTGGTCGGCGAAGTGAATGGTGGCTGGCAGATCGCCAAACGCTTGCTGCAATTCGAGCGCTCGTCCATTTCTGCCGGAGGCTTTGGCGGCACAGGTGGCTCTGGCATTCTGGGGCCGGAAGAATACGCCAAGATGCACATTGGCACCGACAGTGAAGGTCGCCTGATAGATGGTGACCTCCGTGGGCGGATCACTGACCACAAGATGTATTCCAAGGCATTCAACCTGACTGTTCAACGCCAGGCAGAGCAAGCCAAAGCGGGCCAGCAAGTTGGCCATACGGCATCCATTCTGAAGTATGGTGCTGCGAAGATGAACCAGGACCGGCATGAGCTACTCGTTGAGGCGCTCGGCACGGAAGGGCTTGGCTGGGAAGGCGAGGGCTTTGATCCGGCAGCCAAGAAGGTCACGCGCCAATGGCTGCGCTCAAAAGGTAACTCGATCGAGGGCGGTACGAGTGAGATCAATCTGAACGTGATCTCCAAACGCGTGCTGGGCCTCAAGGACCACAAGTAACTCATGTCGTCCACGCAGATCATCCTTCTGTTTCTCGGCACACCGTTCATGGCCGGAGTCCTGGCTCCGTTCTTCCGTGGGCGTTGGCTGGTGCAGTCGGCTGTGTGGATGTTCGCGCTGCTGTCCACGCTTGCCGCACTTTATGTGTGGGCGGGTATGGAGGCGGCGCGCCTCGAATTGACAAGCATCAGGCTGGCACTCGCTGCCAGCGCTCTCTGGAGTACGGCCGGGCTGGCCGGACTGCTGGTTGGGCGCGAAGCGGAAAACGTGCGGCGTGTTGCAAAGAACACCAGGGACAAACGCAAGGCTTCGGAGATATTCAGATGACATTCCTTTTGACGGAAGACCAGGAAATGCTGCGGGATACCGCAATGGCATTTGCGCGCGATGAACTGCCAGTGACGCGCCTGCGCAAATTGCGTGATAGTGGGGCAAACGGTGTGGACCCGGACACACGCCAGAAGCTGGCCGAACTTGGCTTCTTTGGTGTGATTATTCCGGATGAGCCAGGCGGTGAGCATTTCGGGCTTGTCGGCCTGGGTCAGATCCTGGAAGCGCAGGGGCGGACTCTGGCTGCCACACCCGTGCTTCAAACTGCATTGATCGCGGCCAGTGCATTACAGTTGGGTGGCAGTGCGGAACAACAGGCTGAATGGCTGCCAAAGATTGCTGGCGGAGACGCGACATTTGCGCTGGCGCTAGACGAAACCGCGCACTTCAATCCACTCGGTGTTGCAACGGAAGCTGAGCGTAATGGTCAGGGCTACACGCTGAATGGCATGAAGCGTTTCGTTGCCGATGCGCATCATGCTGACATGCTGATCGTGGTGGCCCGCACTTATGGCGAGGCGGGCGATAGGCACGGACTGACGCTGTTCCTTGTGCCAGCCGATGCCAAAGGCGTGTCAGTTCAGACGCTGAACTCCGTCGATTCGCATGGCGCGGCTCATATCACGCTGGAAGATGTGATCGTTCCGGACAGTGCAATCATTGGCGCGGTGGATAAAGGCGCCGATGTGCTGGAGCCAGTTCTTGATCGGGCGGCCATTGGACAGGCGGCAGAAATGCTTGGCAGTGCGCAAGCGGCATTCGACATGACGCTGGAATACCTGAACAGCCGCAAACAGTTCGGCCAGTTGATTGGATCGTTCCAGGCTCTGCAGCACCGCGCCGCAAAGATGTTCACTGAATTGGAGCTGACACGCTCTTGCGTGGCAGCTGCGCTTGCTGCCGTTGATGAGGGCAAGGACAATGTCGCCGAACTTGCAAGTCTCGCAAAAGCGAAGGCAAGCGAACTGGTGCATCTGGTGTCCAATGAGTGCGTGCAGATGCATGGCGGTATCGGCATGACGGATGATGCTGATCCGGGCCTCTACATGAAACGTGCTCGTGTGCAGGAAGCCATGTTCGGATCCGCAAGCTGGCACCGGGATCGCTACGCGCGCCTAGCAGGCTACTAGCGGTTCGGAAACACTGAATGAAAAAAGCCGGGAAGGTCTGATCCTTCCCGGCTTTACTTTTATCTCGCAAGAGACGCTGGCTTAGCCCTTCAGGACCGATCCCTTCTTCAGGGCTTTGGCAATCAGGTAGTACATGACTGGACGATGTTTTGCGCGAACGGACTTTCCGTACTTCGCAACGGCGTCGGCAATGGCTGCGTCTGCTTTCGCATCGTCAGTTACACCAAGCTTCTTTGCAATGAAGCCTTTCTTGATGCGGGCCAGTTCTTCCTTGTCGGACGCAGCGACTGTCGCAGAGTCGGCCTTGTAGATTGTTGGCCCACAAGCTTTCACGGCGGCATTCAGAAGATCCATGTCGGAGCGTTTTTCACCAACCTTGTCTTTCAGGTCCGTGACATACTTCTCCATCAGCACTTCTTTCGGAGAAGGTGCCTTGGCGGCTTTTGTTGCAGTTGGTGCAGCGGCTTTCTTCGGCGCCGCGGCTTTCTTGGCTTTGGTTGCTTTTGCCATGGGAGTTTCTCCTCAATGGGCCCGACGAACGGGCGTGTTTGAATTTACGCAGCTCACAATACGAATCAGTTTGAAACGTGAATTGGACACTGAACTGTTTTTCCACAGCCTGCCAACCCCTTTTCGGTAGTGAAACGATTCTCAGCAACATGAAGTATACGGACAAAATGGCAGTTGGGTTGCTGATCGCACGTTTCGTTCAGGGCGTGAACTACATTGATTGACCTGTGCGGATTGGGAGTACACATCTTGAGTGCAAACCAGACATGAGATGAGGGCTGACATGTTCCGATACTTGCCGTGGATCACTATCGTACTCCTGCTTGTCGGGTGTCTTGTGTTTTGGAGACTGCAGCCATGGCTGCTGTACGCAGCTGCCGTGCTTGCACTATTTGCGCTGACTGGCCTGTATGACGTCTTCCAGCGCAAGCACAGTCTTTGGCGAAACTATCCATTGGTGGCGCGGATCCGTTGGGTGGCGGAGGAGCTTCATCCCTTTCTGCGTGCCTACATTGTCGAAAGCGAAACAGAAGGTCGCCCTTTTAATCTGGAAGATCGGGCGATGGTGTACCGCCGAGCAAAGAATGTATCTTCGGTGGAGCCGTTTGGCAGTCATCTGGATATGGACAAGCCGCCCTATGAATGGCTGGCGCACTCTATCGCCGCACAACATCCCACCGAGAGCGACCCGCGCGTGATGGTGGGCGCGCCTGGCACGTCCCAGCCTTATTCGACAAGTGTCTTCAATATCTCCGCCATGAGTTTCGGGTCTCTGGGAGCGCACGCTATCTCAGCCCTTTCAAAAGGCGCCGCACTTGGGGGGTTCTATCACGACACGGGGGAAGGGGGTGTCTCGCGCTATCACCGACAGGGAGGGGGTGACTTGGTCTGGGAGCTTGGGTCTGGCTATTTCGGGTGTCGCGCATCTGATGGAAGCTTTGATGCTGCCAAGTTCGCCGAAACTTCCGCAGACCCCCAAATCAAGATGATCGAGGTGAAGCTGAGCCAGGGTGCCAAGCCAGGGCATGGCGGCGTGTTGCCGGGCGAGAAGGTGACTGCGGAAATCGCAGAAGCGCGCGGCATTGAAATCGGGCAGACTTGCATCTCTCCGCCTTCGCATTCTTCTTTCTCGACGCCCATCGAGATGCTGGAGTTTGTTGCCAGATTGCGTGATCTGTCAGGTGGCAAGCCTGTTGGTATCAAGTTCGCAGTCGGCAACCGGTGGGAAACCCTGGCGATCTGCAAGGCGATGCTGGAAACAGGTCTGCGCGTTGACTTCATGGTTGTCGACGGCGGCGAAGGTGGGACCGGCGCTGCGCCTGCGGAGTTTCTAGACCATGTTGGCACCCCCTTGCGTCAGGCACTCGTTCTTACGCGTAACGCCTTGGTTGGAACGGGGCTGAAGGATGAGGTTCGCCTTGCATGTTCGGGCAAGCAGATCAGCGCGTTCTCAATGGCCTCGTCTCTGGCACTTGGCGCAGATTGGGTGAACACAGCGCGTGGCTTCATGTTTGCGCTTGGCTGTATCCAGTCCCTCAATTGTCACAACAATACGTGCCCGACGGGCATTGCGACATCGAACATGTCACGCCAGCGTGGTCTGGTCGTCGAAGACAAGGCGATCCGCGTCAGGAATTTTCATCACAATACGGTAAAGGCGCTGATGGAAGTCGTCGGTGCCGCAGGGTGCGCGCATCCTTCTGAGCTGACGCCTCGCCATGTGATGCACAGGGTCACTGAAGACATCTCCTATACCGCCGAACGAGCCTACCAACTGATCTCCAACGGGCAATTGCTGGATGCGCCTGATGAGACCCAATTGGCTGAGGAATGGCGCATGGCACAGGCGGCAAGTTTCCACCCAGCAATTTAGCGGGAATAGGAGAAGGGGGCGGCCGCATCACAGTTTCACCGGAACCAGCCTTGTTTCATCCGGTTCTGTGCTAGTGCATAGAAAGCGGGCAGCATGATGGTTTCCGCATCCAGTCTTTGGCCGCGCGCTTTGGTCATGGCTGGACGCGGGTTAGACCAAGTGGGACAGGATGGGCAATGACTGAAACTGAGACGCCAAAGCGTAGTCGACTGATTGCGATTTCGAACAGGACCGCTGCGGGGCAGGAAAGCCGCGCCGGTGGGCTCGCTGTGGCTTTGTGGGACTCGCTTGCCGATACACGAGGACTCTGGATCGGCTGGAGCGGTCGCATTCTGGACTTTCCCAGCAATCGCGCCCGCAAATCCAGCGAGGATGGGGTGGAGTTTGCCCTGACGGACTATTCCCGCGATCAGTTCGATGGGTTTTACCTGGGCTATTCAAACAGCGTGCTGTGGCCAGTGATGCACAATCGTATCGATCTTGCCGTCTTCGATTCTTCGTTCTTTCGCTATTATGTGGAGATCAACGAGAAATTTTCCGACATTGTGCGACGTCAGGCGACAGAGGACGACTTGATCTGGGTGCACGATTACCACTTCCTGCTTTTGGGCGGTATATTGCGGGAAGAAGGATGGACAGGACGCTGCGGTTTCTTCCTGCATATTCCATTCCCCTCTCCAGAAGTCTTTCGCGCTATTCCGGAGCATCGCAAGCTTGCGAAAGGCCTGTGCGCTTATGATGTTGTCGGCCTGCAATGCCGGAAAGATCTGGCCAATCTGGCGCAGTATCTGGAAGAGGAATTCGGCGCCGAGGAACAGCCAGATGGCAAGTTCCTGGTTGAAGGTCGTATTGTGCATTTGCTGCATTGTCCGATCGGCATCGACAGCAAGTCATTCGCGCAGACAGCGCAGGACGAACCAGCAACGCGCGCCGCAAGCCGCCTGTCCCGGTTTCTTGGAGAGCGGGATCTGGTCATCGGTGTCGACCGAATGGATTACTCCAAGGGATTGCCACAGCGTTTCGAAGGCATGGCGGATCTGTTCGACAGATATCCCGAGCTGCACGGCAAGATCTCGTTCACGCAGATCGCGCCACCATCGCGCTCCGTTGTAGAAGAATATGCGCAGCTTCGCGAACAGCTGGATGCCCTGTCCGGGCGCATCAATGGAGACTATGGTGATCTCGACTGGATGCCGATCAGGTATCTCGCTCGCGGATATGATCGCGAGGAGATTGCCGGTCTATATAGACTTGCCACGGCGTGCCTTGTGACGCCTTTGCAGGATGGTATGAATTTGGTCGCCAAGGAGTTTGTCGCCGCGCAAGACCCGGAAGACCCCGGCGTGTTGATCTTGTCTCAGTTTGCCGGCGCAGCGGAGCAAATGAAGGAGGCTTTGATTATCAATCCTTATGACAGTTCGGCGATCGCCGAAGCCGTTAAGCAGGCGATTGAAATGCCGCGCGAGGAACGGCGGGAACGCTGGCAAAAGCTCTACGACAACATTTCCGAACAAGACATCGGCTGGTGGCGAAGCCGCTTCATGACCGCCTTCGAGCAGGTTCCGGCATGAGCCAGCCGGACGTCTCTCCTCCAAGGCTGGAAAATACGGTCGCATTGTTCCTCGATTTTGACGGCACATTGTCGCCGCTTCAGGATGATCCGGATGCCGTATTTCTGGCGCCGGGCATGGATGATGTGTTGATTCAGTTATCAGAGAAGCTGAATGGTGCGCTCGCCATCCTGTCTGGACGCGACCTGACGGATCTGTCCAAGCGCGTCCCGAATGCCTTGTGGCGTTTTGGAAATCATGGTCTCCGTTCCGCCGCTCCGGGAGAGAGGATGGCGGACACGGTGACGGACGCTCCTGATGGGCTCATCTGTCGGTTTCAATCTGTGATCAGCGCTTTTGACGGGGTGCGCCTGGAGAAGAAAGGGCCTGTTCTGGCTGTGCACTATCGCGCTGCGCCCGACAAGGGTGAGCAGTTGGCCTTGCAGTTGGAAAGCGCTCTTGCAGAGTATTCCGACTACGCGCTGCAATCCGGAAAGATGGTGCTTGAGGCGAAGCCGAGCGGGGCGAATAAGGGTGTCTGCCTTGAGAAGGCGATGCAGGCACCTCCCTTCGAGGGGCGGGTTCCCATTATGATTGGGGACGACAAGACAGATGAAGACGCCATTCTTGTCGCCAATCGTCTGGGTGGATGGTCTGTCAAAGTTGGAGAAGGGGCCAGCGCTGCAGAGTATCGGCTGACGTCCCATAAGGATGTCGAAAATTACCTGAAAGAGATGTTGGGAGATTTATGAGCCTGGATCTTGGAGTTGTCGGAAACGGGACTGTTGCCGGCCTGATCAATTCGCGCGGAGACTATGAATGGTTCTGCCTTCCGCGATTTGATGGTGAGCCTGTGTTCAACAAGCTGTTGGGTGGCGGCGGAACGTTCACCGTCTGGATGGAGGGCTTGACCAAGCGCTCCCAGACCTATGATCGCAACACGGCTATACTGCGCACGCGAATGGAGGCTGAAGACGGAGCAATTCTCGAGATTGTCGACTTTGCTCCGCGCTTTCAGCATAAGGGGCGCACTTTTCGGCCCGCGAGCCTGGTCCGGCGTTTCGAGGTAATCTCGGGCGCGCCGCAGCTGAAGATTTCCCTCACACCGGAAACGGATTGGGGCGGACGCCGCTTGAAGCCAATTCGAGGTGTCAATCATGTGCGCTTCGTCGATGAGGAATTGTCATTCCGGGTGACGACTGATGCGCCGGTTTCCTACATTCTGACAGAAACCAGCTTTATTCTGGATAAGGATGTGACCTTTATTCTGGGGGCTGATGAATCCCTGACGGATTCTCCTGGCGTCATTGCCCGTGATTGGGAAGAACGTACGCGCCAATACTGGGCGAAATGGGCGCGAAGCCTCGCCATTCCATTTGAGTGGCAGGATGAAGTTATCCGCGCTGCCATAACGCTCAAGCTGTGCGTGTTTGAGGAAACAGGCGGAATTGTTGCCGCGTTGACAACGTCCGTTCCTGAGCATGAAGGGTCTTCCCGCAACTGGGACTATCGCTTCTGCTGGATTCGTGATGCGTACTTTACTGTGACCGCGCTTAACCGACTGTCCGGAATGGGTACTTTGGAACATTATATGAGATGGGTGAGGAATATTGTTGCCCATTCGAAGGGTGGACATATTCAGCCTGTTTACGGAATCGGCCTTGAAGCGGACCTCACGGAAGACCTCGCGCCTCACTTGCCGGGATTCAGGGACTCAGGTCCGGTCCGGCGTGGCAACCAGGCTGCGGAGCACATTCAGCACGATGTGTACGGTCAGGTTGTATTGGGCGTTGCACAATCTTTCTTCGACCACAGACTGCTCGCTCAGCCCGGTATTGCGGAGTTCGAACAATTGGAGCCGGTGGGCGAACGGGCGTTTGCCGTTTACGACACACCGGATGCAGGCATCTGGGAATTCCGAACCATCGCTCATGTGCATACATCTTCCGCGATCATGTGCTGGGCCGCCTGTGATCGCCTCTCGCTGATCGCTGACAGGCTCGGACTTGAAAGTCGCGCTGCCTATTGGAGAGAGCGCGCAGACATAATTCATGCGACCATTTTGGACAAAGCCTGGAATGATGACGTCAAAGCTTTCACGGCCGCGTTCGGCGGTACGGATCTGGACGCGTCAGTCCTGCTGATGGCGGAGATCGGATTCCTGCCCGCCACGGACGAGCGCTATGTCGCCACAGTCGATGCAGTGGACCGGGATTTGCGCATGGGCGATCATGTGTACCGTTACAAGGTTGAGGACGATTTCGGGAAACCGAAGACCGCTTTTACGGCCTGCACGTTCTGGTTCATTGACGCGCTGTATCGCGTCGGCCGAGTCGAAGAGGCACGGCGCATGTTTGAGACTGTACTGGCCACCCGCAACCATCTGGGCCTCTTGTCTGAAGACGTGGATACCGAGACCGGTGAACTCTGGGGGAACTTCCCACAAACCTATTGCATGGTCGGAATCATCAATTCTGCGGCACTGCTGAGCAAGCCTTGGGCAGCAGTCACATAAACCTGCACAGTTTTAGCGAACTCGGTTCGATGCTGAGCGGCCGGAACTGAGTTTGTTGAACTGATTCAGCGACTGTGCGTTGCTGAAATCATGGGTGAGAGTGACGACGTCTTTGATGAAATGCATGGCTTCGGGGAAGCGGTACGGTCGCCGTACGCCCGCTATTCCTCCTGGTTTGAAGGCGCGACGCCGTCTGCACTGCTGAAGAAATCGCGGGAAGCGCGCACCTTTTTCCGTCGCACCGGCATTACGTTCAATGTTTACGGTGATGTTGAAGCCGATGAACGGCTGATTCCGTTTGATCTGGTGCCGCGTATTATTGGGGCCAGTGAGTGGGCTTTGCTGGTCCGCGGCATTGAACAGCGGGTCCGCGCCATCAATGCATTTCTTTACGACATCTATCATCGACAGGAGATCATTCGCGCGGGCCGTTTGCCCGAACACTTGATCCGCGAGAATGATGCATTCCTGCCCAAGATGATCGGTTTCGATCCGCCGGGCGGGATCTACACGCACATAGTTGGCATAGATCTGGTCAGAACAGGACCAAACGAATTCTTCGTGCTTGAGGATAATGCGCGGACACCATCTGGCGTTTCCTACATGCTGGAAAACCGGGAAACGATGTTGAAAATGTTTCCCGAGCTATTCGCGCAAGTGCCTGTGCAGCGTGTCTCCGGGTATCCTATGGCCCTTCG
>NZ_NHCK01000037.1:0-60041 GCF_002172815.1 Hyphomonas sp. TMED31
GCATAGTCGAGCGCGGAGACATCTCGCGCATATGTATAATGATCAGGATCCGCAAGCGAGCTCAGCGCGTCCGCGCTCCAGGCATTGTGAGAGTGCAGGTCTCCCCACCACGGTCCGTTCGGCGTGTCCGTAATCCGAACGGGATTGGACAAGGTGCCACTGACATCGAACCGATAGACGCCAGGTTCGTCCAGAGTGACGACGCGTTCAGCACGTCCCGTGTACAGGATCATCTCATCAAGGATCTCTCCGTCCAGCGATAGATTCACGCTGTCTTCGCTGGCGGATAGATTGTCATACTTGTCGCGTGAAATGATCTCTACCTTGAACGGCTCACCCGGCCGTACAGATGACGGCACGATGACTTGCCGGGACGCTGTCGATCCTGCCTCTACGACAAAGGTCGGGTCCTGTGCCATGCGAACCTTGTTCACATCCACGCGCACCGGAAATGCCCCACTGGCGACCCAGGGCGTGGTAGTGGAATAGGTCATGACGACTTCGCCGCCGGGCGGAATGTCCGCGCCCTTCAGCACGGCCGTGACCCGCTGGCCGTGACGCTCTGCCGCCGCCTTTCCCACATCGTCAAACTGCAGCCTGCGGATGCGAAGACTGAATTTCGCCTTCGGTGCATCGGGCGACGTAACGGTGACCGTGTCCCAGAGCATGATCTCCCGCGTGTCAGCCCGGCCCGTAAATATGTAGCCGATCGCGACGCCGATCACGTCTACAATGGAAGCTGGCTTCTGCAAGGTTTTGGTAAGCGAGTAGCTGAGGTCATAGGTCAGCGCAGCATTGGGCAGCTGCGTACTGATATTCGAACCGCGCTTGAGACCATCCGGAAAGGCAATTCTGACGCGTATAGGCGCAGATACGTGGGCCGGCATGACAGCTGGTTCCACAACGGCAGTAATGTTCGGATTGATCTCTTCCGCTTTCTTCTCGAAAGTTTCCATCCGGCTGATCCTCTGCCACAGGAAGCCCACCATAAAGAGAACGGCCACGCCAATCAGAATGTACTTCGCAATACGACGTTTTTTCATAAAACTCCCTCCCCGGAGCTTATTTGAAATCAGGGATTTGGAATAGATTGAGTGACAAGGCGAACATCACCGATCAATCCGATCTTTGGATGCTTCTTCTCTCCAAGCCCTGCCATGAATTCCATTTTCGGTTCTTCACCGGACTCTGCTCGCGCAACCAGTTCGTGGAACCGAGGCGGCGTTACGGTCAGCATGATCTGGTTCTCGCCTGCGTGAAGCGCGGAGGAGATATCGATCTCATACGGTGGCAGGACAAGCCGTCCCAAGTCGCTTCCATTCACCGAAATCGCCACGCTACCTTCGACGCGCTCCATCACCAGATAGATCGGACCCGGGATCTCGGACACAGAAGTGGTGGTTGAATAGACAAGCCCCGTCCCTTCGTCACGAAATCCTTCAAGGCTTGCCGCATCAACGAGCGGAAACTCCAACTCGGCCTCAAAGGTGCCAGCCTTCAGCGACCACTCTGTCAATGAAATGCCTTCGCCAATGGGCAACGACTCGTAGACGACAGCGCCGGGCAGTTCGCCGGGCGTCTCGATCAGGAAGAGAGACGCCAGAGCCGGAAAGGCAAGCTCGACCTGCCCTTGGCTGGCCTCCTCAAATTTGAATGTCTGACCTGTTTTCGGATCAAATGCATAGAGACTGCTACCCTCATCCAGCGTCACGTCCACAGTCACGCGGGTCGCCGTCGCACTCTGGTTTGAGAGGAAGTGAATTGCGCTATCATCCGACTGAACACGGGTAACCCGGCGTACAGTGCTCGCCCCGGCAAAGACGAAGTTTCCTTTCGCCCAGGCTTGCAACGCGCCCGCATCCGACAATGTACGGTTGGCTTCCAGCACGCGCATTATGTCGGCGATTTGGGCATCTCTCACCTGATGATCCAAATAACCTGGCTGACGGGTTGGTGTGCGCCCCATGATAGCGACGCGATCCGATATGGCCGCAAGCGCCTGGGCCGATTCCAGCTCGATCCACGGCGCATCAAACAACAGGATTTTCTGGTCCGTATTGAGCGTATTGAGCGTATCGAGACGATGCGTGAGTGCGTCATCATTTACCCAGGTCCATGTAATGCCACGCTCATCCAGTTCTTTCACGATCGGCATGAGGCGTTCGAGCCAAAGCGTGCTTTCCAGTTTCTCGATCTCAGGCAGCTTGACGAAGGGAATGCTGCCACCTGCCTCTTTATCAGCGCGGTCGACTTCGTCGGGCATAGCGCCCATGAAGAGGAACAGATCCTTTGCTTGCTCGCTGATGGACAGCTCACTCGGGAATCCGAGGAATGGATAATAGATCAGGACGTCAGCATCTGGCTTACCTGCCTGTAGAAGGTTCTGTGAACNGACCAGNTAGGTGTTGATCTCTTCCAACGTATTCCANATTGAGGATTCTGGCCCATAGTTTCCGGAATANTTGAACTCTCCGCCANTTCCGTGGAAGGGGTGCCAGCCCATTTCACCGAATGCCTCTGCATATTCTGGCCGATCGGAATCATAGGGCACNCCATGATAGAGAATCTGGTTTACGCCAGACAGGAACAGCTTGTCTGCGGCCGCCTTGATCCGTGCCGGNGAAACNGCATAGCCCATNTCCGACCACACAAAGGATTCGCTTGCGATAACTGGTCGGTCATAGAGCAGTCCCGCAGCTCCCGCGAGCTTCAACGAGAACTCCGAACCGCCGCCATACAATTGCTCCATCTCCGGAATGTGATTGCGACCAAGTGCCTGAATCGCATCCAAATCCATTCCNTAGCTTTGGCCCTTGGACAGCAAGCCCCGGNCCTCTGCCCAATCCGCGCTCCCCCCAACGAAGCGATCCACNAGGAGATCAGAAATTGTCTTCTGATAATCGAAGCGAATGCGCTCGTCGTTTCCTGTTAGTTTGAAGCTTGGTGCCGCGTAGACCCGAGCCACGTCTCGCACATAGAAATTNTCGCGCACATCGACGAAGACAGCAGGAATATGGGGCTCAAGATCATATCCCCGACGGCTCTCGAACTCCTCCAGAATATCAGGCGTGCCCAAGCGGTCTGCCATAAATTCGATACTGTCATTGAAGAAACCGGTGAACCCCTCGCCATAATGCGCGCTCAAACCTGTGCGCTCCCCAAACGCGTAGGCGTAGTGCCCGCTCAGGATTTCTGTATCCAGATGGTCCACAACGAAGCCGGAAGAATCCCCGGCCACAAGAACCGGTGCAGATCCGGAGGGCTGGCTCCACGCNGCNACAATGACCCATTCGCCTTCAGGCGCATCCCANGACAGCCGACCATCCACAACGCGGTCTGTCAGGACAATAGCTGTTGCACCGTCCAGCTCTACAGTGTCGGTCGCAACCATCGGACTTCCGTCTCGCTTTCCGCCAATCTTTTTGGCCGCGACGACGCTTACCAGCTGGCCCAGCTCGGGCACAAAATTGTTCAGGTCTGCCCCGGGCGACGCATGGCTGAACGCCATCTCGCCATAGGCCATCAGATGGTCCCCAAAGCCCGCTTTCGGTGCTGGCAGATCAAAACTGACCTCTCGACCACCGGAAACCGTCTTCTCGGAGAAACGCAATTCCCGAAGTCCTTCATCAACCGGCACCTGTGGACCACCTGCCGGCCAACCGCTCAGATGGTTCAGGTACAAATCGAAGTTCAGGTNTGATGCACACGCCATGACCTCGGAGAGTTCGGCNTTGAATTCATCTGATCCGAACGATCGAATACTTGCCTGGATTTCGTCTGAATCAATATCGAGTCCCGCTGCGAACGCCTGAATCTCGACGCCGCCAAACCCTTTGGCATCAAAGGCTGCTAGCTGCGCGCATGCCGTCTCGGCCGAAACATCTCCACCGGGCCACCACCACCGGGTCCACGGCCGGCGCTCCTCCGGCGGATGGGTCAGGGCTCCCGGTTGGGTCAGGTCCAGTTCATAGCTGAGATTGATCGCGCTTTTTGGTGCGCTGACCTGCTCCCGATACTCCAGCAAACTGCTCACCTCGGGATTATTATCCGGAAGCGTCATATGGGATTTGATCTTGCCATTCAGCCAGAACCAGCCAATCGCCACCGCGAGCAGTGCAAGCACGACAAGCGCCCCGATGCCGATTCCCAGCCACTTCAATATCCGGCCCATGTTTCTTCCCTCGTGTTTTGTCGGCTGGCAGTTGATCCGGCCAGCAATGATTGTTCAGCAGGTATGCCACGCCGTCAAAGGCGCAGCGCACCCTCGGCCAGCGCATCCCGGTCCGAGATGGTGTACGGCCTGTAGCTCTTTTCCCGTTCGTCCAGAATGAAAACGCCATCCACGTTCGCAAGCCGGTCAATGCCCTGCTTGACCAAATCCACTTTGGACAGCTTCAACGTCCCCGTTGTGTNGTGGCCGTCGACGATACGCAGAAAGACGGGCCGTGCATATGACGGCAAATNCTTTGCAATCTCTTCGTATACAGATNCCACTGAGAACGTCTCATCGACCGACACAGCCGCCATTCCCGCTTTGCCGTCAAACCCTGGGACGGGCACGCCGAACACATTGGCAATGGTCACCCCCGGAACATGGGACATCACTTCCGCGACCTCTGTGGTCGATACATTTTCCGACTTCCAGCGGAATGTATCGCCAACCCGGTCCACAAAATAGAAACGTCCCATCCTGTCCCGGCGCATCAGGTCACCCGAACGGAACCANGCATCATTTGCTTCAAATACATTGCGCAGGATNTTCTTCTCAGTCGCGGATTTGTCGCTATACCCCTCAAANCTGTTGCGGGTTTCCGTCTGCTTGATTGCACCAATGGCCTCGCCGGGCTCGTCTATATCTGCCTCCATGCAGAGGCCGTCAGGCGCACGAAGGATCTCACCTGTAANTGGGTCGGTCTTCACGATCCTTATCAACATCTGCTTACGGATGATGGGAGGNACACAGCCCACCGACCCAATCGTTCCATCCAGATTGATGAGAGAGATATTACCTTCTGTTGATCCGTAGAATTCGAACAATTGCTTGATGCCCGTTCGGTTTACAAATTGCCGCCAAACATCAGGCCGCATGCCATTCCCGAGGCCGCGGGTCATCTTGTGCGTCCGCTCCGCGTCGCTGGGTGGCTGGTTCATCAGGAACCGCCCAAGCTCTCCAACATAGATGAACATGGTCGCGCCATACTCGCGGGCNTCNTTCCAGAAGGCGCTGGCCGAGAATTTGCGACGCAAGAGGATTGCGGCCCCCGTGGTCAACGCAATGCCCACACCGCAGACGCCGGTTGTCCCGTGATAGAGCGGGAGCGTCTCGTAGATCACATCATCAGGCCCGACCTGGCACGGGGTCGCGAAACTGCGCATCATGATCAGGCATCGCGCATGGGTCATCTTCGCNGCCTTGGGCAGGCCAGTGGTGCCGGANGTGTAGATNAGAAGCGCGACATCCTTGCCCCGCAAGGNATCCCTTTGAGATCGGTCAGGGCGATCCGAGGAAAGAGTTTCGAGCCAGTTGGAGAACGTGCTGCCCGGATCAAGAATTTCGACAGGCACAGTGCTGTCTACCAGATCGGCGCGAATGTCCCGCACACGGGCGTCCAGCTCCTGACAGGTAATGATTGCCNTGGCTTCAGCCACNTTAAGACAATGCGTCAGGCCGGTGCCAGACAGNTGCGAATTGATCAGCGCCGTTATCACACCAATCTTCGACAGGCCGAACCACACCGCGACATAGTCCGGTCGGTTGTCCATGAACAGGGCGACCGTGTCTCCGGGCTNCAGCCCNATATTCTGCCCCCAGGCCGCTATCCTGTTCGCCCGCGCCTCAAGGTCTGCATAGGTGGAGCGCGCGCCNTCAAAGATAAAAGCGGTGTTGTCAGCGAAGCGATCAACCGTGTCTTCAAGCACATCCGGGATCAGCACCGACCCAAGCGGCGTGAAAGCTTTGGTGTCCTGATCGATNTGTCGGAGCTTTGCCGTATAGACAATCTGCTTCCACAAGCGGGAAAGTGCGCCGCCATCACGACGATCAGATTGGTCCGCAGGCTTGGCACCCCGCTTCGCAAGCGACAAATCCAAAGCTTCCTCCACTTTTTTCTCCACTTGTAATCTTTTTATCTGATCGCTAAGCTCGCGCAACAGATCACAAATGGCAATTGTAATTTTCTCCAATTGAAATTATTTCTGTTTGAACCGGTCGGCAACAGGCTTGGCAAAAATATTTACGGGAGGATGTCGGCCGCTTGCGCCGACATTGGCACTTTATGAACTCTATTGCGTCTCAGGGCCTATCGGTCTCGCCCGCCACCCAAATCGGCTTCGGACGCAGAGCCGGGTTTGGCCTCGGCGATTTCGGCATCAATATTTTCTGGAACATGACGAATCTTTTCGCCATGTTCTTCTATACTGATGTCGCGGGCCTGCCGAACTTCATGGCCGGACTCGTGATCTTCGGCGCGATGCTCTGGGATGCAGTGACAGACCCACTCGTCGGCCTGCTCGCGGACCGCACCCGCACAAGGCTTGGCCGCTTCCGCCCCTATCTTTTCCTTGGCGCAATTCCGCTCGGCCTGTCCTTCATGTTCATGTTCAGGACCGGCAATCTCGAACTGGGTGCGTTGGCGCTTTACGCCTTTGCCACGCAGATCATTTTCCGAACTTTCTACACAGTTGTCAGTGTTCCTTATGGATCCTTGTCGGCTCGCATGACGAAGGACCCGAACGAGCGAAGCGCGCTGGCAGTCTACAGAATGGTATTTGCCACCACCGCCGGCATCCTGATCGCTGCATTCACACGAGACGGCGCTGCGGTGCTCGGCGGCGGGGACCTCAAGCTTGGTTTTGAACGCCTGGCAATGGTGTACGCCGCGCTCGGCGCCGCCGCCGTCCTGGCATGTGCCGTCTTCACGCGCGAGCCTGATATTGACCAGAACGAGCCATCCGCAGCCCTGCGGGACCAAGCCCGCATGATGCGACAGAACTCCGCATTCTGGATCGTCTTCGCCACGACAGTCATCGGGGGTATCGGCTCCACCATCGCTGGCAAGGCGATGTTGTATTACCTGAAATACAATCTGAATGCCGAACACCTGTTCGGCGTGGTGATGTTCAGCATCACTTTGATGGTAATGTTCTGTGTGCCGATCTGGGGCTTTCTCTCCCGGCGGATAGGCAAACGGGCCGTCTGGGCGTGTGGCGCCTCCATTTCAGCCATCACGACGGCGCTACTTTTCTTTAATCCCGTGGAGACGGCTCTCGTCGTTACGCTGATCCTGATCTTCGGGGCGATCGGATCATCGGCAAGTTATGTCAGTGTCTGGTCCACGCTTCCTGACACGGTTGAATATGGCGAATGGAAAACCGGCGTTCGGTCTGAATCGCTTGTTTTCGGCGCAATCGCATTTGCACAGAAACTGTCGCTTGGCGTTGCCACCCTGTTCAGCGGCTTCCTGCTCGATGCTTTCGGATATGTCGCCAATCAGGAGCAGACGCCACAGGCGCTGCTGGGCCTAAAGCTCATGATTTCTGTCATCCCTTTCATGGCGGCGATCATCTGTCTCGTCCTGATCCTCAACTACAAGCTCGACCAGGCGCGACACCGAGAGATCGTCCGTGACATCGAGCTGCGCGAAAGCCATTCCGACTCTCAGTAAAAGGACCTCGCACGCCCTATGGTCAATGCACACAAAGACTTCAACACGGCCCCTCTGGACCCGGCTCTTGAGCAGGAAGTCAAATCCATCGTCGATGACTTGTCTCTGACCGAGAAGGTGAAGATGCTGTCAGGACACGGCTTCTTCGAGAAGTTCTTTGGCGAGGAAAATCGACAGTTCGGTCAACGCGCCTATCCAGCGGGCAGCGGCAATGAACGTCACGATATTCCGTCACTATACTTCTGCGATGGGCCGAGAGGCGCGCGACACAAGCGGAATACCACCTGCTTTCCAGTCACCATGGCGCGCGGAGCGACCTGGGATCGCGACATTGAACGCCGCGTGGGTGAAGCCATCGCGATTGAAGCGCGCGCGCTTGGCGCCTCAATATCCGGTGCCGTCTGCATCAACTTGCTGCGCCATCCGGCTTGGGGCCGCGCACAGGAAACCTATGGCGAAGACCCCGTGCACCTCGGTGAAATGGGCGCAGCGCTCACAGAGGGACTTCAGACCCACAACATCATCGCCACCGCAAAACACTTTGCAGTCAACAGCATCGAAAACTCGCGTTTCAAGGTTGATGTGCGCGTCACCGACCGCGCATTGCATGAAGTCTACCTGCCGCATTTCAAACGTGTGCTGATGTCAGGCTGCGCGTCCGTCATGAGCGCCTATAACAAGATCAATGGCGACTATTGCGCCCACAGCGTTCCGTTGCTGCGGAATATTCTGAAAGAGCAATGGGGCTTCAGAGGGTTCGTCCACTCTGACTGGGTGAAAGGATGTTACGGCGCCGACGCAGTTACGGCTGGTCTGGATGTCGAGATGCCCGAAGGAATTTTCTATGGCAGCAACCTCGAAGGCGCTGTCGAACGCGGGGAAGTGGATGAGGCACATGTCGACGAAGCGGTGACGCGCATTCTGCGCACCCAGTTCACATTCGCGCGCGCCGACGATCCCAGAACCTATTCCGAAGAAGACCTTGCCTGCGACGCCCATATCCAGTTNTCGCGCGAAGTCGCCGGGAAAAGTTTCGTCCTCCTGAAAAATGACGGNCTGCTCCCGCTTGATCGCGACAAGGCGCAAACAATCGCTGTGATCGGCAAACTTGCCGCCGAAGTGAATCTCGGTGATCGCGGCTCATCCAGCGTGAACCCGCCCTATGCGGTTACGATCCTCGACGGCCTGAAATCTGCCGCCGGACCAGACACGCAGATTGTATTTGACGACGGATCTGACCCGGCACGCATGATCGAATGCGCAAAGGCTGCTGACGTGGTGATCGCCATTGTTGGCTATACCTGGGAGGATGAAGGAGAGTTTATCCCCGGAAATGAAGCCCTGGAAGGTCTGGACCCGGACAAACAAATGCCATCGCGCGGCGGTGATCGATCGTCCCTCAATCTNCTGAAATCCGACGAAGACATGATCGCTAANCTGTCGGATGCGAATGACCGTCTGCTGGTTGGCGTAATGTCCGGTAGCGCGGTCATCATGGAATCCTGGCGCAACAAACCTGCGGCAATCATGATGACATGGTACCCCGGCATGGAAGGCGGCAACGCCTTTGCCTCGGCCATTTTTGGCGACATCAATCCGGAAGGACGCCTGCCATTCACAATTCCGACCGATGCGGACCATTTGCCATTCTTCGATGCCGAAGCAGACGACATCAAATACGGTCTTTACCACGGTTACACGCTGCTGGAAAAATCCGGGCAGCGTGCGGCCTTCCCGTTCGGCTTCGGCCTTGGCTACACTGAATTCACATATGGCGACATCAGAGCGACAAAGGGCGACAAACTGCCAACATTCGAGATCGATGTTACAAACACGGGCGACAAACCCGGCACCGAAACCGTGCAATTCTACATCGGCTTTGGCGAGAGCCTGATCGACCGCCCCGTCAAACTGCTTCGAGGTTTTGAAAAACTATTCCTTCGCCCGGGCGAAACAAAAACCGTCGCCTTTTCCGTGACCCATCAGGACCTGGCCTATTACGACGAGACCTCACGGTCCTGGCAAGTCGAACCTGTTGGTCATACGGCACATATCGGCGCGAACTGCGAAGACGCACTCACCCGCACCGTTCGCTTTGAAACAGAGCCGGCAGACGACTCATGAAGATTGCCATATGGTCCCCAGCCCAAAGCCAGTGTAAGGAATTTGCATGACAAATTCGAAAACGGCCACGAAAACACCCCAGCAACCCGTGCAAGCACGAGCCATCGAGACGCGCGCCCGAATCATTGAAGTCGCGATGAAAACCTTCGCGGAACGCGGATATGACGGGGCCAACACGCGCGACATTGCGGACGAGGCTGGCGCGACGCATGGCGCGATCCGCTATCATTTTGGCACGAAAGAAGAGCTCTGGAAGAAAACCATCGAGACGATGTTCCACCAGCTACGCATGGACGTCTATGGTGAGGACGGCACGGAGCTTTTGAACATAAAANATCCCGTCAAAAGCATGCGGGAGTTCCTGTCGCGCTANATCCGCTATTCGGCAAACAACCCTGACCATGCACGCATCATGATTTCAGAATCCGTGCGCGGCGGCCCGCGGCTCGAGTGGATGGCAGAAAACTTCATCAAGCCTGCCCACAAGATCCTGATGAAGGAAACNCAGAAACAGATCAAATCAGGACTGCTGCCCGATCTGCCACCGGTTTCGATGTTCTACATTATCGTTTCAATGTGTCAGATGCCCTTTGTCCTCTCCAAGGAAATCAAGCTTCTCCACAAACTCGANCTGCAAAANAACTCCAGCNATTGAGCAGCACATNGATGCTGTCATGGCTGTNCTGGTGCGCANCGGANGCTANTGTTCAAGAANTNGANGTCGNANANAAGCGTACTGTTTTTCGATAAAAACATTTCCATTGAAATGTTTTGAGTGTATCCTCCCCGCAGATCAGAAACAGACAATCTCTGGGGAGAATATGAAACGCATTCGAACATTATCTATCGCCCTCATTGCGGGCCTGGCCCTTGGGGCTTGTGGCGACAAGACCAATTCCGAGGCCCCTGCTTTGACCTACGAACTGGACGAAGCGACGCGCGTCACATTGGCTGATGGCGAAGTTGTCGGAACACGGGGTCGTGACGATGCTTTCGCTTGGTACGGAATTCCTTTTGCGGCTCCACCAGTCGGAGACCTGAGGTGGCGTGCGCCTCGCCCGGTCGAGGCATGGGACACGCCACTCGAAGCCACCTTTCCCTTCAACCGCTGCGCTCAGCTGACCAGCAGTTTTGAGCCCGATCGCGAAGAAGGCGAGCTCGCGGGAAAAGAAGACTGCTTGTATCTGAACGTTTGGGCCCCATCGAATTCGGACAGTGAGCCCAAGCCGGTCATGGTCTGGATCCACGGCGGCGCCAATGTCTGGGGCTATGCCGGACAATACGAAATGGGTCGCTTGGCTCAATCACAAGATGTTGTCGTTGTGGGCATCAATTACCGCCTCGCCATGATGGGGTGGTTCGGGCATCCTTCGATCGTGTCGACGGCCGAAACAGATCTCGACCGTTCCATGAATTTTGGCACGCTGGACCAGATTGCCGCCCTCGAATGGATACAGAAGAACATCGGCGCGTTTGGTGGAGATCCGAACAACGTAACCGTATTCGGCCAATCGGCCGGCGCGTTTAACGTCGCCGCATTGATTTCTTCGCCACTTACCGAAGACCTGTTCCATAAGGCGATCGTCCAGAGCGGCGGGTTTCGCAGTACGTCCTATCAGGATGCTGTTGATGGCCCCGCCAACGAAGCGCGTCGGCGGGGCGCTGCGTCACAAGAATTTGTCGCTCACTTGGTCGATATGGGCAGTCTCCCCCCCCAGGACTCCATGAGTCCTGAGGAGTTGGCCACGCGCCTTCGGGCAATGTCGCCCGCTGAGATCTTTGACGCCTACAAGAAGCTCCCCATCGCGGTAGACGCAGCTGGGTTGATCAATCCGGTCGATATTTCCCACGACGGCGTTGCCTTGCCAGAAGAAGGCATTCGCAATGCCCTCATCAACGGCTCCGAAATGCGGGATGTGCCCCTGATGGTCGGCACCACGAAGGATGAATTCAAAGGCATAGCGTTCGTCGACAAGGAAATGGTCGGCAATTTCTTCAACATCGCATTCTGGCCAAAAAACAAGAAAGCCTACACCGCATACGGATACTATCCGAATGCCCTCTGGTCTTATCATGGGGTCGAAGAAGTGGCTGATTACTGGACACGTCATCGGTCATCGCCTGTCTACACGTACCGGTTTGATTGGGACGAGCAAGGCAAAGCGTTCACAACGGATGTGAGCTTCCTGGTTGGTGCTTCTCATTCACTCGAGATCCCATTCGTTATTGGCGGTTTTGATGACAAGGTCGGAGACCCGATGGGCGTGTTTTTCAACAAGAAAAACAGGGCTGGCCGCGAATCGCTATCCGGAAAAATGATGGAGTACTGGGCCAATTTCGCCTATGAAGGCGCCCCCGGCAAAGGTCGCTCCGGCACATTACCAGAATGGTCCGCCTGGAAACGAGGTGATGACACGGACCGACTGATGATCCTTGACACAGAGAAGGATGGCGGCGTCCGAATGATCCACGATATTCCATCAGCCGAGGAATTATTCGAAGCCTTCCAGGATGACAAGCGCTTTCGCAAGCAGAGTGTGCGATGCAAAACCGCTGATATGGCACTGGAAATCATGAACATCGTTGGCGGTGAAATGGAGCCTTGGGAAGCCTACCAGGCTGATCATTGCAACTCCTGACCACGAAACCAGGCTGGAGCGGAATCGCGCTCCAGCCTGGGGCCACCCTCCACATCTCTGCCACACCTGCCACACATTACTTAAAAACTCGCCCAAGCCAAAAAGATTGCACTTGACATGTTTTTAGGTTTCGGAGCATCGTCCCCTCACGAAATCAGCTGCTGAACGCAACGTCGGACAGCGGATTAGAAAAGATGGGCCAACGGCCCCGCACACGTTGTGCGAAGGGAGGAAAATTATGGGAAACATCCAGCGCAAGCTGTTACTTTCGTCTGTCGCTCTGGCGAGCACGGGATTCGTCGCGCCTATCGCAATGGCACAGGACGCCACCGATATGCCACCTGCGGTCACTGATGAGGACTCTCGAGAACTCGATACCGTCACGGTTACGGTTTCTACTGGCACATTGCTTCGCGGCGTCAGCCCAGTTGGTGCAAACGTGCTCAGCATAGATCAGGAAGCCATTGCCGAGATCGCACCGGCATCTTCCATCGACCTGCTGGCCCGCGTTCCGCAGGTGACGAACACCTTCAATACGCTGCCAACCGCACTAGGCAATGTCGGCGTACCATTCCCGCGACCCAACATCCGAAATCTTGGAAACGCCGGGTCAGACACTACACTGACGCTTCTCAATGGCCACCGGCTGGTCGGCTCAGGCGCGCTACAATCTGCGCCAGATGTCACAACGATTGCACCAGAAGTTCTGGGCCGCCTGGAAGTTGTCGCGAATGGTGGGTCGGCCACCTATGGTTCTGACGCTGTCGGCGGCGTGATCAACTTCATCACACGAAACGAGATTGACGGTATTGAAGCCAGCTACCGGCACGGTTTCGGCGACAAGTACAAATCCTCTGACGCCTCTCTCTCACTCGGTAAGGTATGGGAGTCAGGTGATGCGTACATCACGCTCAACCATACGAATAATGATGAAGTATACGGTCGAGATCGCGACTATGTTCAGCAGGACCATACGTCTCGCGGTGGCGATGACTTCCGTGTTTTGAATTGTTCGCCCGGACATATTACGCTTGGCGACATCAATTTCTTTCTGCCAAACCGCCTGCCGGGCGAGAACCGTTGCGCTGAGACTGACTTCACGACCCTGTATCCCGAACAGGAAAACACACGTGCTTTCGCCAACCTCACCCAGTCATTTGGTGAGTCTCTCGTATTCGACGTTACGGCTTATTACTCAGACCGCGAAGTCACCAACCAAGGTGGAGGACTGCTTCTGGGAACAGGCCTCAGCGGCAGCGGCCTGATTACCGCAGCCAACCCGTTTTTCCAGACCATTGTAGGAGAGCCCGCCCACCAGGTTAGCTTCAGTTATGACGAAGTCTTTGGGACTAATACGGAAGAATTCACGACAAACCTGAGTGCATGGGGNATNACNCCNAAACTNNCCTGGAAGATCAATAATTCCTGGAATCTAACCTCGTCACTGAATTACGGTAAGAGCGACAATGAGATCCTCGAACCCAAGATCAACCCGGCGCTTCAAGCCGCAGCGCTGGCTTCCTCAAACCCACTAACTGCGCTGAACCCCTATGATCTCAGCCAAACAAATCCGGCAGTTCTCGCAGCTTTGCGTGACTACACAACGGGCGGCGTTTCAGAACAGGAATTGTTCCAGATCCGGTCCGTATTGGACGGCGATGCGTTCGAATTGCCGGCCGGAACCGTCAAGCTGGCAGTGGGCGCGGAATACACCGAGGAATCTCTGGACGCCGCAATCCTGGAAGGAACACGCAGTGATCCAACGCGCTATGAAGCAAACCCTTCTCGCGAGATCACCTCCTTCTTCGGAGAAGTTCTGGTTCCGATCCTGTCTGAAGACTCCGGCACCGGTAGCCTTGAGGTGTCCTTGGCAGCCCGTCACGACTCCTACAGTGATGCGGGTGACACGACAAATCCGCAAGTCGGTTTCAACTACAAGCCAATTGAGGATCTGACCATTCGCGGATCCGTCGGCACATCGTTCAATGCGCCTTCGCTAAACGACTCTGTCGGCGGGGCAGATCTGCGCTATCAAATCATTCCGGTCAGCCCGGTACGCGCCCCGGACTCGCTGCCGACCGACCTGTTCCGTCCCACGGTCGTGGTCGCTGGGTCAAATCCTGACATAAAGCCTCAGGAAGCTGACACGATGACCATCGGTTTCGACTGGGCCCCTTCAAGCGGCGCATTTGAGGGATGGCGCACAAGCCTGACCTACTACAAGGTGGACTTCAAGAACCAGATCGCTGTGCCGCCTATTCTTGAGCCAGCATTCTTCCTGACGCCGGCNTATGATAGCTTGTACGATATCAATCCGACACTTGAGCAGGTGCTGGCACGTGCGGGCGACCTTCGGGTCGAAGGGCTGCCGAACATCGCCACCGTGTTCGCAACATCTTCTCCATACGTCGTTCTGGACGCGCGCCGAATTAATCTCGGTTCAGTCGAAACTGATGGCCTTGATTTCGAAGTCAGCTACTTGCACCCGACCGACATGGGCGCCTTCTATTCCAGCCTCGGCGGAACCTATGCGCTCAATCGCGATGTTACCCCCTTCGAAGGCGCATCTGCCTCCGATGGACTGGAATTTGGCGTCAGTCGGCTGAAAGCTGTTGCCACGTTCGGCTGGCATGCAGACCGCTTTGATACGACCGTCCGCATCAATCATAACTCCGGATACGACGCAAACCCGACAGCTAGCGTGGACGGCTTCACGACTGTCAACTACTATGCTGGCTACGATTTGCCGACGCCGGACTATGTCGACGAACTCAAACTGACGCTGAATGTCGACAATCTCATCGACGAAGATCCACCATTCTTCGCGGATGGTGATGGCTTCGCGAACGGGTCCACCCTCGGTCGCGTTATCTATCTCGGCCTGAAAGCAAAGTTCTAATCGGTCCCAAATGGAGAAAGGCAGTCAAATCTCCAAAACTTGACGGAGTTTGCGTCCATACCGGATGCAAACTCCCTTTTTTCCGTCACCCCATCTCCAGTTACGTCCTCCCACAAACATCAAGGAGCTTCCCTTGAGCGACACCCCCCCAAACTACGCCCCCCGGAAAGGCCTCAGCGAGGCTGAAATTCGGGAGATGGTTGAAGGCGTCATCAAGGACGCAACCCTCGAAGAAAAAGTCGCCATGATGTCTGGACGGGGATTCATGGAGTCCATGCAACGAACCAATAATCGCTGGGGCGCAGAACCTTACCAGGCAGGTGGCGGATGCGAACGGCTGGGCGCACCAGCCTTTTACTTTACAGATGGCCCTCGCGGCGTAGCCCGCGGCAATTCAACGTGTTTCCCCACAACGATGGCCCGCGGCGCAAGTTGGGACTGCGACCTGGAACAACGCATTGGCGAGGCAATGGGCAAGGAAATCCGCGCCCAGGATTGCAATCTTTCCGGCGCGGTGTGCATCAATCTGCTGCGCCATCCGGGATGGGGCCGCGCGCAGGAAACCTATGGGGAAGACCCTTATCATCTCGGTGAGATGGGGGCAGCATTGTCCACAGGTATCCAGACCCACAATGTCGCCGCAACGGTCAAACATTTCGCTGTAAATTCAATCGAGAACTCGCGTTTCAAGGTCGATGTCAAAGTCGATGACCGGACGTTGCGCGAAGTCTACTTGCCCCATTTTAAACGCGTACTCGACTCCGGCTGCGCAACGGTGATGAGTGCGTACAACAAGATGAATGGTGAGTATTGCGGCCAAAATCACGACCTGCTCACAAACATCCTGCGTGGTGAATGGGGTTTTGAAGGCTTCGTCCACTCAGACTGGATTTTCGGCGTATACAAACCTTATGGAGCGGCTGCGGGGCTCGACGTAGAAAACCCGGAGCCGATCTATTTCGGGCAAAACCTCATCAAGTCTGTCAAGAAAGGCGCGGTCGCACCGAGTGTAATCGACACGGCCTGTCGGCGAATCCTGACCACTGCCTACAAACTTCTAGCGGCTGAAGATCCATTTGAAGCCTACACGATTGATATGGTGGCAAATGAGGAGCATGTAGCGCTAGCGCGAGAAGCAGCTGAAAAATCCGCTGTGCTTCTGACCAATAATGGCGTCCTGCCTCTCAGGAAATCCAGCAACGTCTCGGTTTTCGGTAGCTTGGCGACAATCGCCAATACGGGGGATCACGGTTCCTCCACGGTCAGGCCGCCTCATGTGGTTACGCCCCTTCAAGGTCTTTCCACATATGTCGGACGCGACCTGACTTTGGCCGGCGACGAAACCGATCTCGAACAAGCTGCCGCCGCAGCGCGGGATGCCGAGATCGCAATCGTNATTGTCGGCACCACNGCAGATGACGAAGGCGAGTACATNCCAGGAAATCTGAGCACGCAATCCGAGACATCTAAAGAAAAGTCCGTCGAAAACGCCGGACCTCTCGGGAGCGGTAAGGATCGCGGTGGAGACCGGCGCAAACTACGCCTGCCCGACCATCAGCAGGCGCTTGTTGACACGGTCACCGAGAATAACCCGAACACAATCGTCGTGCTTGTTTGCGGATCGGCAATCATTTGTGATTGGGCCGATAAGGCGGGAGCCATCTTGCAAACTTTCTATGCGGGTATGGAAGGCGGCACTGCACTGGCAAACCTCCTCTATGGCGAAGTAAATCCCTCCGGAAAGCTGCCCTTCTCGGTTGCGTATTCAGAAGCCGATTACCCGTTCTTTGATCCAGATGCTGATGAGATCGAATACGGCCCACTCCACGGATATACGCTTCTTNAGAGCACGGAAACCGAGCCGATGTTCTGGTTCGGCCATGGCCTGTCGTACACACAGTTCAGCTACCGCGCCCTGAAGGCTCGCACTACGGCGGAAGGGATCGATGCCGAAGTCACGTTGGTCAACACGGGCGACACCGCCGGAACAGAAATTTCTCAGCTCTACATCGGCTTCCCGGGGGATCTGGTGTATCGCCCGAACAAATTGTTGCGCGGCTTTGAACGTACTACCCTTGCCCCCGGGGCACGAAAGACAATCCGTTTCCACGTGCCGCTGGAACAGTTGAAATACTATGATACCAGCACCGGCACTTGGCGGATCGAGCCGGGCACGCACACGATCCATGTCGGCGGAACCAGCGATCCGGCAGCTCTGCTGAATGCCAGCGTGACGATATGATTTCGAGGGCTAGCCTGAGAACGTGGCTCAACGGGTGGGCTTGCTCCACTGCTGATCGACATTGATCCTTCCTGACCGCCAATCCTACGGCCGCCAAAGCAAGCCTTCGAGCGCGACAGCGATGTTCATACGGTTGCCGTCTCCCAAGGCCTGAGGAAGCAAATCATTCACCCGGTCCAATTGCCGATTGAGCGTATTTCGGTGAATGCCAAGCTGGTCGGCCGTATACGCCGCATTACAGCCCTGTTTCAGATATGTGAGGAGGTTGCGCTTCAAATCCTCCGGCGCCCTGAGCAAGTCTCCGAGGACATCAGACGCAAACCGCTGNAACGCGCCATCATCCGGGATCAAGACTGTTTGAAGCCTGACCAGATCATGGTCCGCAACGCGTCGCCCATTCCGCGCCCCCGCGAGAATATTGCGCACAATGCGCGCAGAGTTTGCACTTTCCAGAAACCCGGCAAACCCCTGCCCCAAACGTCCGATCGCCACCATTACGCCGTCCGGACACTCTGACTCCAATTCAGCAGCCTGGATCTGCTTGTCAAAGCAAAGAAATATGGAGCTTTCGCCCTCCTCAACGCGCAGCCCCGGCGCGTGCCCCAGAACCTGTACTATCTGATCTGTCGCGCGGTTTACCAGGGCGCTATCAGGCTGCACATCCATCGCCCAAATTCGAACAACTGTGTGGCTGCGATCAAAACGATACCCCAGCCTTTGACCAGCGGAAAACGGATCCCCCAATTTCCCGCTCAATACCTGTTGCAGCACTTCTCGCTGTAAAGCCGGCGCCCCTTTCGCGAGTTCAGCCCGTTCTGCATCGATGAATCTCGAGAGGATCGCTAAAGCCGCATCAGTATAGTCACCAATGCTGCGCGCCGAACGATCCAGAACGGCCTGAAGCTCGTGTTTGTCAGATGTCAGGTCAAAGACGATCCGCATCCAGCGGCGCCAGGTGATATTCTGCGCAACCCGATACCCGTTCAGCGAAATATCAAGTTCTCCCTTGCGCACTTGCTCGCGAATGATGGCGTACAATTCCGAAGAGATAACCGGTGTGATCGGCCCGTTCGGATCTGACAGAATGGAATTGGCCCAGTGCATTACGCCAATCAGGTTTTCTCGCCGGATGACGCTTTCAACGAAGGGCAAATTGTCCGACTCGATAGCGGTGACCACGGCCTTGCCCACCTCATCGCGCCAGGATTGCGGCGCCTTCAGCACACGCTCTGCGCCTTGTCGCAATAGCTCGTCCACGCGCTCATCAAAACTGTTCATCATGCACTCACTATACCCCGAAAAGGTATGATGTGCACATCCCATTTCACACAGAACTGAGAGATCGTGTGGTCCGATGGAGGCCTCTATGCCAATTGAAACCGATCCCGCTTTCTCTGTTGAACCGATTGATGTGCTGATCATCGGTGCTGGTATCTCTGGAATTGGCTGCGCGTGCTACCTGCAGCGTGAACTGCCCGGCGAGAGCTGGGAAATTGTGGAAGCGCGTGAGACGTTTGGCGGGACCTGGGACTTGTTCAAATATCCAGGCATCCGCTCGGACTCCGATCTCTACACCTTCTCCTACGACTTCAAACCCTGGACCAGTCCGAACGCCCTCGCATCGGCCGAGGAGATCATGTCCTATCTCAANGAAGCCGCCGANGAGCACAACGTGCTGGAGCGGATCTCCTATAATCGGAAAGTCGTCAGCGCGTCGTGGGAAAGTGATGAAGCGTTGTGGACAGTCACAATCGAAAACAGCCAGACCGGCGCGCGCGAGACCCGCAAATGCCGCTGGCTTTTCGGCGCGACCGGTTACTATGACTATGACGAAGGCTTCCGACCAGCGTTCGAGGATGAGGATGCCTTTCACGGCCCCAAGATCCACCCTCAATTCTGGCCTGAAGACTTCGACTATTCCGGAAAGCGCGTTGCCATAATCGGAAGTGGAGCCACCGCGGTCACGCTGGTNCCCTCCATGACAGACANGGCTGCACANGTCGTTCAGGTCCAACGCACCCCGACCTATATCATGCCGCGCCCCAAACAGGACAAGGTGGCGCTTTGGTTGAAAAAATGGTTGCCGCCCAAGGTCGCCTATGGGCTGACCCGTTGGAAAAACACGCGCGTACAGCGCTGGTTCTATCTGTATTGCCAGAAATTCCCTGACCGCGCGCGACGGCTGATCCGTAAGCTGAACCGCCAACATCTGCCAGCCGACTATCCCGTAGATGTGCATTTCAAGCCACCTTACAATCCGTGGGACCAAAGGCTCTGCGCTGTTCCAGATGCCGACTTCTTCAAGGATATTTCTGCCGGGCGGGCATCTATCGTGACCGGTCATATTGAACGGTTTACACCTGCCGGAATTCAGATGAAGTCGGGCGAACATGTAGATGCAGATGCGATCATCATTGCGACCGGCCTGAAGCTAAAGATGATGGGCGGCATCGACTTCACCGTAGACGGAAAACCGGTCGACGTATCTGATCACCTGGTTTTCAAAGGCCTGATGCTCGACGGTATCCCAAACTACAGTTTCGCGATCGGCTACACCAATTCCTCCTGGACTTTAAAAGTTGGGCTGGTGTGCGGCTATCTCTGCAAACTGCTGAAGGAAATGGACCGCCAGGGCAAAACAGTCTGCATTCCTCGACGCCCTGAAGGGGAGATCGTTACACGGCCCTTGATGGATTTTGGCGCCGGCTACGTCAAACGCGCGGTCGCTTCAATGCCGAAACAGGGAGATGATTATCCGTGGGAGATGTCGTCTGACTACACGACAGATATTGCCCTGTTCAAACGGGGCAAGGTTATCGACCCGGCCCTGGAGCTTTTCTAGCCATTCCAACCGCCAATCCAGCTCAAGACATTCAGGATACGTCAGATGATCAAGACATATGCAGGCAAGACTTGCGTCGTCACCGGTGCCGGCAGTGGTATCGGTCGGGAGTTGGCCCTCGCACTGGCTCGCGCCGGCGCTCGTCTGGCAATTTCGGACATTGACCCTGTCGGCCTCGATGAAACCCAACAGATGCTGCACGCAGAGGGCGTGCAACTGCACAGTCAAATTCTGGACGTGTCCGACAGCGCTGCGATCTATGCCTACCCCGATGCCATTCTCAGCAAGTTTGGCGCAATCCACCAACTTTACAACAATGCCGGAATATCCGGTGGCGGACGTTCCATAGCCGACACGCCTTTGGAAACCATCCAGAAAGTCATCGACATCAACCTGATGGGGGTTCTGCACGCCTCGCGCGCCTTCATGCCCCACCTGGAAAGCAGCGGTTCAGGGATTCTCGTCAATATCTCCAGTCTGAATGGCCTCGTCGCACAGCCGAACGTCGCCATCTATTGCACGACCAAGTTTGCAGTCCGTGGCCTTACAGAAGCCATCCGGACGGACGCCCTGTTTTCCGGCGCGAATCTGCAGGTGGTCGTGGTCCACCCTGGCGGCGTCAAAACCAACATCGCCAAAGCGAAGGAAGCAGATCTCGCAAAGATGACGCCAGAAGAACGCGAGCAGGCTTTGAAAGTGCTGTCGGTCTACGAAAAGAAATTCCTGACTTATCCAGCGGATGCCGCGGCGATGGATATCCTCAACGGCGTTGCCAAGGGCAAGTGCCGTATCATTGTCACGCCGCAGGCCAAGCATTTGGACCGGCTCGCACGTCTACTGCCCGCATCCTATCCGAAGATCATTTCCAACGCGACGAAACGCATTCAACGCAAGCTCACTTCCAAAGCCTGAATTCACGGCACCCCTCCAACCTGCTTGCCTTTGGGGCATCGGCGACGCGCCTGAATCTGTTTGCTAAGTCTGCTTCGAAAGCATCAAGTTTCGGAGCATCACACATGTCGATCTGGAANAATGGGGTCCCNCAACCGCAANANCTCACACATTACGAGACACCTACCCTGGTTGAACACCTCGGGATCGAAGTCATTGACGCAACAGAAAATTCGCTGACCGCCAGGATGCCTGTTGATGGCCGCACGGTTCAGCCTCACGGCCGNCTGCATGGTGGCGCGTCAGTGGCCCTGGCAGAAACCATTGGCTCGATTGCGGCCAACCTCACGCTTGATTCCGGTGAACAAGTCGGTGTCGGTCTTGAAATCAATGCCAACCATATCCGCCCGGTCATGAGCGGATACGTGTATGCGANGGCAACCCCAGAGGCGCTGGGCCGAACAACTCAGATCTGGTCTATCCGCATCGTGGANGAGGACGGTCGANTGGTCTGTATTTCGCGATTTACCGTAGCGGTCATCCCGGCCAAACGCGCCTGAACAAGCACCAAAGGAAAAGCCCCCGAAATCCGCGAGGATATCAGGGGCTTGTTGGGTGCGGGAGGGCGCACCCAACAAAAGAGTAAGCTAGTAATTCCTTTTATTTCAGAGGGTTAGAGGTTTCCCTGCGAGCAACGATCATTCAAAGTTCCGGCAGGCGCCGGCTGATGCGTGCCAGAATATCGTCAAAGAGTGCAGGCTCCCTGTAGTAAAGCGCTCGTGACTTCGCATAAGCGTCCGCGTACGCCTTTCGCGTTTCTGCGTCGCTCAACAGAAAGGCTTCGTTCCTGGTGAGGTCCGGTTCATCTGCCTTGCGGAACCTTTTGGCCTTGTGGTCCTTGTACGCGTCTGTTCCGATGAACTCTTTCACTGAGGCGTCAGCGAGCAGGCAGTACACGTCATAATAGTGGCGCATGAAATTGACAGGCATGTCGCCGTCCGCCTGCTGCTTTCGGAATTTCGTTGAGATGGTCTGGAGCTTTTCGACAAAAGTATAGCCCGGCTCATAGCAAGGCACATCGACCGCGCGGGTGTCGGTCAGGTCTGCAATCCCACTCTCGACTGCAAGTTCGTAAGCCCAGGACGAAATCGTACATGGCCGGTTCGGCGCCACCTGGTCGAACCCGACTTCGAGCAGGATGCCTGCCTTCAGCCCTTCTGGCAGTGGATTCACCGACTCATACTTCAATCGAATGCCTGCGCCGCGATAGTGGCGTGTGTCGTCGAACTCTTCGTCGCGGACCACTTCGATAATGCCAGGAATTTTGATGGCTTCGGCCAGACCGTTGAAGAATTCGAGACGCGCCTTTACCTGCGCAGGCTTGTTGTGGTTTGGGCCATACTGGAGGTCGGTCTCTGGGTGGATCAGGATGTCGATGTCTTCCGAAAAACGGTCGATGAGGCCGTATCCCTTTGACAGCGAAGTTCCGCCTTTCAGCTCAAACTTATAGTCAAGCTGCTGCAGTCCCCAGAGGCAGTGCATCAACCAGTAGTCTTTTTCGATGAGGCCCGGATCGATAGTGTTGTTTCGCGCAGCAACAGCGATGAGGTCGGCAAAATCAGGCAGTGCGTGCAGGAGGGTCACGCGGCGGTTGCCTGATCAGGGTTCAATACAGGCTTGAGGAGCCTTGCAGCCCGCGCCGATCCGAAATCCTTCACCGCACGTGACAGTCGCGCGCGGTCCATACGTCGCGCACGCCTAAGTGCCTTGGGAAGCACTGCTGCCTTTTCCTCGGGAAGCCGATCGAGGTTGTGCAACAGATCCACCAGGAGGAATTCTTCGCTGAGGTTTGAAGGAACAGAGGTCCGCATGCGGAAGTCATAGCGTCGGCCATCCAGCTCGAAATGGCCGTGCCGTTTGCGATTATAAACTACCGGCTCATTGTAGAGCTGCGTCGTTCCCAATTCGAGGCTGTTATAGGCGTTTGGCGAAACCATAAGAAACCGGTCATCCCCCAGGAATGACTCAACCAGCTTCTCCGGCTTGGCGGGTGCCTGCCCGAACCGAGTTTTCTTCGGAGCCATATAGAGCCCTGCCCCAACCTTTTCGAGGCGTCCTTCGTCAAGCAGCTGTCCAACATGTCGATCGACAGCGTTTGACCAGGTCGCAAGCTCCTTGCGCCGGTACACCTGTCCGGGGCGCAATTTCCTTTTTAGTTTTGCAAGCGCGGTCATGTTCTGTCTCCATCACCCACAATATAGGGGTCATGCTCCATATTATGCAACATTTCTTATTAAAAAGTCATGCACAACAAAGACAATAAATACTCTCGACACAGGTGCAAGATATTGATTTTACGATGTTTTATAGAATGAGGAAGCAGGTCTCTTAATCACCGGAATGGCACAATCNGTACTAAACAAAAGGGTCTGGGGTCCAATTTATTTATGAATTGAAGCTCGTACGCAGCGAAACCAGGTTGCCCTTTCGCCAAGAGCCGACAATGGATTCCGAACCGCGAGTGACGCGCCCGGTAATCGTGCTTGAAATTAAATTAATTCAACGCACTATGGCGCTCGAAACTTCGCTTGTTGTGCAGATTGTTTGCAATTTGTAGTGCAAACTGTGGTGCAGCCCTTTCGTGTTGTCAAAGTTCGACGCTGCCTATCANCGACATTCNCATCGCTAACATGATTTGCTGGCCGTTCAAATTCGCGCTGGAGCGTAGCCATGCAACTTTTCGCTCGGGACTGACCCGCGGGTCTGGGTTGATCCTGCTCCGTTACGACAAACCTTGAGTGCTCAGAGGTTCTTTCTTGATTTAAACCCCTATGGGGTATAAGTGGTAGTCATGAACTTTGTTGTCGCAACTCTCGTGACGGTATTTTTCAGCCTGTCGCAGGTGCTCTGCGCGTGTCCCGTCGATATGTCGGCGACGAATAGCATGGCAACCGAGTTCACCGCTCATTCTCACCAGGCGCCCGCCGATGGGCCTGAGGCGCCCTGCGATGATGAGACTGATCACTGCAAGCTTCAGACAGCAACGGTCGCCCAAGCCGACAAGACGGCGAACCCGGTCCAGCACGTATTAGGCGATACGACGCCCATCGGGCTTGCTACACCCTCATGGCAACACGCATGGAAGCGCGTCGTCAATGTCCGCACGCCCTGGCCTGAGGTCCGAAGTTACCTGCTGCAACAAACGCCAGTCACATTAAAGGTGCGTTCCCTGAGCTGATTTCGTGCGTCGCTGCATTAGCAGCCCGATTGCATAAATTCACCTCATGGAGACGATTATGTTGAACAGACGACGTATGTTGCAGACGGTGCTCGGCACCGGCGCAACCTTGGGGGCAAGCAGCCTCCTGCCCGCTTGGGCAAAATCTTCCAGCAACGGAAACCTTGGTGTGCCCTCACTTTCGGGCACGCGCTTCGACCTCGAAATCGGGCAGTTCCCGGTCAGGCTCAACGGCAAAGTCGGTATGGCAACCGGAATCAATGGCACACTTCCCGGTCCGCTCTTGCGGTTGCGCGAGGGCGATGACGTTACAATGAACGTCACCAACCGGCTTGCCGAAGACACTTCGATCCATTGGCACGGACTGCTTGTCCCCTTCCATATGGACGGCGTGCCGGGCGTCAGCTTCCCGGGCATCAAACCGGGCGAAACGTTCAAATATCAGTTCAAGGTGCCGCAAAATGGCACTTACTGGTATCACTCCCATTCTGGTCTGCAGGAACAACTCGGCCATTACGGTCCGATCGTCATAGATCCGGCAGGTACAGACCCAGTGGCTTATGACCGGGAATATGTNCTCGTCCTCAGCGACTGGAGTTTCACGCATCCGCACCGGATCTTCGACAAGCTCAAGAAGAATGCCGAGAGCCTGAATTTCAACCGCCCGACCCTGTCGAACCCAACCGGACTTGGCGGCATGTGGGGGCAGATGCGAATGAGCCCGCGCGATCTCGCAGACGTGACCGGCGAAACCTACACCTACCTGATCAATGGCCATTCGACGGCCGATAATTTCAATATGGTCTTCCAGCCGGGCGAGCGGGTTCGCCTGCGCATTATCAACGCCTCCGCCATGACCCTCTTCAATGTCCGCCTCCCGGGCTTGCCGATGACGGTGGTCCAGGCCGACGGTCTGAATGTCCAGCCGGTTGAGACCGACGAGTTCCAGATGGGCGTGGCCGAGACGTATGATGTCATCATCGCGCCGACCGAAGCGCGCGCCTACGCCTTTGTTGCCGAATCGATCGACCGCTCCGGCCAGGCCGTCGCCACGCTCGGCCCGCGNGCCGGTATGCGGGTCGATGCGCCTGCGCTTCGAGCTGTGCCGATGCTGACCATGCGGGACATGGGAATGGCCCATGGAGACATGGCGGGCATGTCAGGCATGGGGAGAATGGATCATGGTCCGGACACCGCGACGGCCGGGGACGACATGAAAGGCCACGACATGGGTGCCATGTCGATGATGCCCGATCCTCATGGTCCGGCGGTCCAGCCCGTCAAGATTGAAGCAGATATAGAGCGCGGCCCCGGTGTCGCAAAAGTATCAGGCATGACGATGAGCCGCTTGGGCGAACCCGGTCTCGGGCTTGATGATGTCCCCCACCGCACGCTCACCTACAACCAGCTTCGCGCGCTCGACATGAATGAGGACCATCGCCCGCCTGGCCGCGAAATTGTCATTCATCTGACGTCGAACATGGAACGCTACATGTGGTCGTTCGACGGTGTAAAATTCTCCGAGGTAACCGAGTCAATCAAGTTCTACGAGGGTGAACGTGTTCGCCTGACGCTCGTAAACGATACAATGATGCCACACCCGATCCATTTGCACGGCATGTTTTTCGATCTCGTGAATGGCGGTGGTCATCACATGCCGCGCAAGCACACAGTAACGGTCAAGCCTGCAGACAGGGTCAGCGTCGACATCACCGCAGAACATGTCGGTGACTGGGCGTTCCACTGCCATCTGCTTTACCACATGCACGCTGGCATGATGCAGGTCGTCAGCGTCATTCCGCCAGCAGACGATACGACACCAGCTGAAAAAATGCCGGCAGGTCAGATGAATATGCCCATGGACCATCACGGCATGAACCATGGGGAGGGAAAATCATGATGAAACCGAATTTGGCAGCCCCTCTCCTCCTCGGCTTCGCGCTCTACGCGACCGGCAGCGCGTTCGCGGAAGACACAAATCAAACCCCGCCCTGGGATCAGGCCGACGCCATCTACGGCGAGGATGCAATGGCGGACGCTCGCCGGGACGTTCTTGCGGAAGGCGGAGACCAGAAGAGCTTCTACATCCTCTTCAACCAGCTCGAGGCTCAGATGTCTGACGAGGGCGACAGTTTGTACTGGAACGGACAGGCTTGGTATGGGGGCGATATCAACAAGCTCTGGTTCAAGAGCGAGGGCCGCGCCTCTCTGAATGGAGAGGGCGTGGATGATGCCGAGATCCAGGCGCTCTATTCCCGCGCGGTTGCGCCTTTCTGGAATGTTCAGGCGGGCGTTCGCTACGACATCGAACCGGATAGTCTCGCGCATGGGGTCGTCGCACTGAATGGTCTGGCGCCCTACTGGTTCGAAGTCGACGCTTCCGCCTTTCTCAGTGAAAAAGGCGATGTAACGGCCCGCATCGAGGCTGAATATGAGTTGCTCCTGACCCAGCGGTTGATCTTGCAGCCTCGGATCGAAGCAAATCTTTCCGCGCAGGACATACCGGAAAGGGAAACGGGCGCGGGACTTAGCACACTCGATGCCGGCTTGCGGCTTCGTTATGAAATCAGGAGGGAGTTTGCGCCTTATGTCGGCGTCGAATGGCAAAGCGCCTTCGGTGAGACACGCGACATGATCAAAGCCGCAGGCGGTGAAGGCGACGATATCGTCTTTCTCGTGGGCCTGCGGACCTGGTATTAGGAGAACAAAATGGGCGGTTTCATAGAACCCAATATTCACCCCGTGCTGGTGCATTTTACCTATGCCCTCGGCACATCTGCAGCCTTGGCATATGTGGCTGGCCTCCTCGTACCTGCAGGCCGCTGGCGCGACAGCCTTCGACCGGCCGCCGACTGGATGCTGGCATTGGCTGCCTTGGCGGTTCTGGCCACCATCGCGGCCGGGTTTCAGGCCTATTACAGCGTTGCTCACGATGCGCCGTCCCATGAAGCGATGACAACCCATCGCAACTGGGCTGTTCCCACGGGCCTCGCATTACTGGCCCTCGCCGGTTGGCGCTGGCTGAGAAGGGCCTCGTCGCCCGGCCCGGTATTTGCGATCAGTGCCCTGGCGGTGGCAGGTCTTTTGACGGTTACAGCGTGGTGGGGAGGCACAATTGTCTACAAGTACGGACTTGGCGTGCAGACCCTTCCTGAAGCCAGCGGGCCAGGCCACGATCATGATCATGGCGGCGGAGCCGGTCATGGCGACCAAGGCACCGTAAATTCAACAGACGATCATCAAGACGCTCACGGAGCGCCTCCATCCGACACGATGGATGGATCATCGGCGAGCGGCGATGGACATGATCACGACCATACCGACGGTGCAGCTGATCGAGAAATGTCAGGCACGGTCCCCGCCGGACACGACAACTCCGACGGCCATCACGACACCAAACCGGTCTCGACTGATGAACAGGCGATCCTGGATATCATGGCCGCGATCGAAACCGGTTGGGAGACCGGCGATGGCGAACTGTTCCGACAGAACTTTCTCGACTGGTCAGGCGCCCGGTACTTTGAGTCAGGCGGCGAGAATACTGGCCTGCTCGACCTTGTCGAAAATCATGTCGAGCCCGAAAAAGATACCATTCCGGATCTCGAACTCGACTTCTCGAATATAGACGTGCAATTCGAGGGAAGTGACTTTGCATGGGCTGTCGCGGACACAGCGATCAGTGGAACGTTCAGCTCCAATGGCGAACGCCTGGAGCGTATCGGGAAACAAACGGTGCTGTTCCGCAAGGTCGCCGGCACCTGGCAGGTCATTCACACGCACTCGTCCTCCCGTGCGCCGCGATAAGGAGGAAATCCAAACTGCCGCTTGCCGGCCAAGTTGAAAAGCAACCGGCAAGCGGCGATGATATTGAATATACCCCCTAGGGGTATTATACTATGACTGTCCTACTTGCTCTTGCCTGGACCGCTGGAGGTCAGAATGAAAATTATCCCCGTCGGACACTCGCTGTCTCTGTTCCTGCTCGTCAGTTATTTGCTGTGCGTCGGCTGGGGGAGTGTGACGCCGTCCAGCCTTCACATGCATCCAGCATGGCAGGATCTACTGCCCGGATTTGAGTTTGGAACGCTGACTGGTTTCCTGATCGGCCTTGTCGAGAGCTATCTCTATGGCTGGTACATCGCCCTTCTGTTCGTTCCCTTGTTCAACTTCTTCAACCGAAACAGCAGCGCATAAAAGTGATGCATACCCTCATCCTGTGAAGCACTCCTGCTGAAAGAGTCAGAGCCATGACCAACGACACTTCTCACGCCCATTCCGGACATGCGTGCCATCACAACGATCAGGCCGCTCCAGAGAAGCCCGATGATGCCTATGACAAGGTTCCGATCGGCTATGCCGGCACCGTCTGGACCTGTCCCATGCATCCGCAGGTACGCGAAACTGCCAATACAGGCTGCCCGATCTGCGGCATGGCGCTCGAACCGGAAACGGTGACGGCCGAGCAGGATACCAGCGAACTGGATGACATGACGCGGCGCTTCTGGGTCGCCCTTGTCTTCTCGGCGCCACTGCTCGCCTTTGTCATGGGCGAAATGATTCCCGGCAGCCCGCTCAGGCACTGGATTGATCCGACATGGAGTGTCTGGCTTCAGGCCCTGATCGCGACTCCCGTTGTCGTTTGGGCCGGCTGGCCTTTCTTCGTGCGCGGCTGGCAATCCGTGAAGCGACGCAACCTCAACATGTTCACCCTGATCGCGATGGGCGTCGGCGTGGCCTATATTTATTCCCTGGTCGCAACATTCGCGCCCGGCATATTTCCCGATTCATTCCGTGGGCATGGCGGCGCGGTAGCAGTCTACTACGAGGCGGCCGCCGTCATCGTTACGCTGGTTTTACTTGGCCAGGTGCTCGAACTGCGCGCGCGCAACGCCACCTCAGGAGCCATTCGTGCACTGCTGGAGCTTGCCCCTGCTACTGCGCGCAGGATTGCTGACGATGGCAGCGAACAGGATGTCGATCTCGCGGATGTAAAGTCTGGCGACAAGCTGCGGGTCCGGCCAGGTGAGAAGATCCCGGTCGATGGCGAGGTCGTCGACGGCCATGGGTCGGTTGACGAGTCCATGGTCACCGGCGAACCCCTGCCCGTCGAAAAAGCCGCTGGCGCCCGTGTGACCGGCGGCACGGTCAACGGAACCGGGTCGCTCGTTATGAAGGCGACACATGTGGGCGAAGACACGCTCTTGTCCCAGATTGTCCGAATGGTTGCCGCCGCTCAGCGGTCCCGAGCTCCAATCCAGCGGCTCGCTGATCTCGTCGCTGCCTGGTTCGTTCCGGCTGTTATTGGAATTGCAATCCTGACCTTTGTCGTGTGGGCCGTGTTCGGACCCGACCCGGCGATGGCTTTTGCGATCGTGAATGCCGTTGCCGTCCTGATCATCGCATGTCCCTGTGCGCTAGGTCTGGCAACCCCGATGTCGATCATGGTCGGCACGGGCAAGGGCGCGTCCAACGGCATCCTGATCAAGAATGCTGAAGCGTTGGAGACGCTTGAGAAGGTCGATACGATCGTGGTCGACAAGACCGGGACGTTGACGCTCGGACGCCCCGAACTGGTACGCGTCCAGCCAGGCGAAGGCTTCGACGAAGCCTCGTTGCTTAGTCTCGTAGCCGCGGTGGAACGTTTGAGCGAGCACCCACTTGCCGACGCGATCGTGCGTGGCGCAAAAGGCAAGGGCGCGCCTCACAAGGATGCGCACGGATTTGAATCCGTCACTGGCGAAGGTGCGCAGGCAAGCGTCGACGGCCAAACCGTCGCCATCGGCAACAGAAAGATGATGCAGCGGATCGGGGGCTGGTCTGACGACCTCGGGACACGCGCTGACCAGTACCGCACCGAAGGCCAGACGGTTATGTTCGCCGCCGTCGACGGAAAACCGGCAGGCCTTGTCTCTGTGGCGGACCCGATCAAGGAGACGACACCGGAAGCCATCAGACGTCTTCATGCCGAAGGGTTGAAGATTGTGATGTTGACAGGTGACAATGAGACGACAGCACGCGCGGTCGCCGACAAGGTCGGCATCGATGAGGTTCACGCCGACGTCTCGCCTGAAGACAAGCATCGGATCGTGTCCGAACTCCAGAAGAACGGTGCCCGCGTGGCCATGTGCGGTGACGGCATAAATGATGCGCCCGCGCTCGCTCAGGCGGATGTCGGAATCGCCATGGGAACCGGAACCGATGTGGCCATGGAGAGTGCCGGTGTAACGCTTGTGAAAGGCGATCTGATCGGGGTCGCAAAGGCCCGGGAGCTCAGCCACGCCACGATGCGCAACATCCGCCAGAACCTGTTCTTCGCGTTCTTCTACAATACGCTTGGCGTGCCGGTTGCCGCTGGCATTCTGTATCCCTTCTTCGGCTTGTTACTGAGCCCGATGATCGCGGCGGCCGCCATGAGTTTCAGCTCCGTATCTGTTATCGGCAACGCCTTGCGGCTGAGAACCCTTAAACTCTAATTTTCCGGAGCACAGACATGTCCAGACCACTTGCTATGAGCGCGCTCGGTGCGCTGATGATTGCAGCCCTGATAGCGGGCGTGATGCTCTTCTCCGCGTCACCCGCAGCCAACGCGCAAACAGTCACTGTACACAAGACGCCATGGTGCGGTTGCTGCGCCGCCTGGGTGGACCACCTGCATGACGAGGGTTTCTACGTCATCGTGAAAGAGGAAGAGGACCTGACACCCATTCGGTCACGGCTTGGTGTTCGGGATGAACTGATGAGTTGCCATACCGCAGAAGTCGACGGATATGTCGTTGAAGGTCACGTTCCCGCTCGGGAAATACGACGCTTGCTCGAAGAAAAGCCTGACGTCAACGGCGTCTCGGTGCCCGGCATGCCGCAAGGCTCTCCCGGCATGGAAACACCGAACGCGCCAGATCGGTATGATGTCATCATCTTCTCTGGAGAGGATGCCAGGACATATGCCTCCTATCGGGGAACGCAATTGGTCTCCGAACAGGCAAGACCATGAGTGAGGATGACTACAAGCAAGGGTCACTGACGCTGGCGGGCACCGTCGCCATGGGGACGGGCGTGATGATCGGTGCCGGCATCTTTGCCCTGACCGGTCAGGTCGCTGAATTTGCAGGCGACCTGTTTCCGCTCGCCTTCCTCACGGCAGCCATCATCAGCGGCTTCAGCGCCTATTCCTATATCAAGGTCTCCAACAAGTATCCTAGCGCCGGCGGCATCGCGATGATACTCCAACGCACTTACGGCCCGTCTACCGTGACCGGAAGCGCCGCCCTGCTGATGGCGTTCTCGATGATCATCAATGAAAGCCTGGTCGCCCGCACGTTCGGTACGTACACGCTGCAGCTGTTTGGCGTCGAGGGCGGCATATTCGTCCCCTTGCTGGCAATCGGACTGATTATCCTGGCTTTCGTGATAAATATTGCCGGTAATCAGGTGATCGGCGGCGTATCGAAGGTCACGGCTATTCTCAAGATTGGTGGCATACTGATTTTCGCGCTTATTGCGATCNGGGCTGCCGGATTCAGCTTCCAGCCAGCAGCAGACGGTTTCGCTGACAGCACATCTGCCGGTGGGTTCCTGGCCGGCGTCGCGCTCGCCATCCTGGCCTATAAGGGATTCACCACCATCACGAACAGTGGCGACGAGGTGAAGCAACCGACCCGCAATGTCGGGCGGGCCATCATGATCTCACTTGCGATCTGCACTTTCATCTATCTCCTTGTCTGTTTCGCTGTCGGATCAACCCTCACTGTCTCGGAGATTGTTGCGGCGAAGGACTATGCCCTCGCCGAAGCGGCCCGGCCAGCACTTGGAAACTATGGATTGTGGTTCACAGTAACGATTGCGATCATCGCGACAGCTTCAGGCCTGCTTGCCAGCTTGTTTGCCGTCTCCCGCATGCTCGCCATGCTGACCGACATGAACCTGATTCCGCATAGACATTTCGGCATGCCCGGAACGGTACAGCGTCATACGCTCGTCTATACGGTTGTGGCTGCCGGATTGCTCGCGGCTTTCTTCGATCTCAGTCGCATCGCTTCGCTTGGCGCAATCTTCTATCTGGTCATGGATATCATCATCCATTGGGGCGTCTTCCGGCATTTGAGAAAGGATGTCGGCGCCGCACCTGCAATCCTTATCTGTGCGATAGCGCTCGATGCCGTCGTCCTGATCGCCTTCCTCCTCCTGAAGTGGCAAGCCGATCCAGTCATCATCCTGATCGCGGCTTTCGGCATGGTTGTAGTCTTTTCATTCGAGCATTTCTTTCTGAAACGTCTCCGCGACAATCCTCCCGGAGAGGAGTCCGGAAACAACCAGCACAAAGCCCATTCATGATCATTGCAACCTTGATCGGACTGCTCACTTTTGTGCTGGCAAGCACGGTGCATTATCTCGCACTGGCGCATCTGCACCGACGCCTGAACCATGAAGCGCGTTCAGGTCTCCCGATCGTTGTTTCGGGTATCGTAGGTGCAGGCCTGGCGCACCTCGCTGAGGCAGCGCTCTATGCAACCAGCTTTACGCTACTGGATGCCTTTGACTTGGGTGGTTTCAAGGGCGGCGAAGCGGACGGGTTCATGGACATATTCTATTTCTCCCTCGTCAACTACACATCGCTTGGGCTGGGCGATATCTATCCAACCGGACATTCGCGGTTCCTGGCGGGACTGGAATCACTCAATGGTTTCCTGCTGATTTCGTGCTCGGCATCCTTCATTTTCCTCCTGATGCGAAACCAAATGGATGGTCCAACTTCAGGCGGAATTCAAGCATCGGATTAACTCGGAACCTGTTCACACACTTCTCCGTTAGTCGTGGAAATACCCCACCACTGTATAAGGAGGATGTTGAAAGTGGATATGAAGAACAGTTATTGGCGGTTTGGCGCAATGATCATCACATCGATGATCGTGATGTTTGGGCTGATGTACCTCAACACCTATGCGTGGGAGCATGTTCGCTGGAGCGAAACGCGCTTCTACATGGCCTTCATCATGGGCGCCGCGATGGCCGTCGTGATGCTGAGCTTCATGCTCAACATGTACAAGGACAGCCGGATCAATTTCGGCATTTTCATTGGCGCTGCGGTCGTGTTCGTCCTGGCCCTCTGGCTGGTGCGCAGCCAGAGCACTGTCGACGACCGGTCCTACATGAAAGCGATGATCCCCCACCACTCCATTGCCATCATGACAAGTGAACGCGCCGGCATCGAGGATGTCCGTGTGCGCGAGCTTGCCGACGAGATCATCACGGCGCAGCGCCGCGAGATCAAGGAAATGGAATGGCTGATTTCCGACATCGCGGAGAATGGCCCGGCATCGACGGAAAGGGAGGCGGCGAGCCGCCCCGTTCCCCCCTTTGAAGGCACGCTCAATCCAGACGACGCTGCCGGGGCAGCCATCGCGGAGGACTAACGCGCCTTCCACGTCCAGTCAGACCCATTCGATCCCGAAAAGGAGCGAAACAGAATGAGACTTGAAAAGATCAAGACACAGGGCCTTGCCCACCTTTCCTACTTCCTGAGCGCCGATGGCGAAGCTGCGGTCATCGATCCGCGGCGTGACATCGACATCTATCTGGACCTCGCCCGTGAGGAAGGCTCTGTCATCAAGCACGTCTTCGAAACCCACCGGAACGAGGACCTGCTCTCAGGCGCCCCTGTCCTGAAGGAAGAGACTGGCGCAAAGGTCTGGCACGGGCCGAACCCTGAAAAGCCGATCCAGTATGCAGCCGAGACGCGGGAAGGCGACACGTTCGAGATTGGCGGCGCGCTCCTGAAGGTGCTTGAAACGCCCGGGCACACCGACGACAGCCTGTCCTACGTGCTTTATGACAAGAGCTTTGAGGAAGGCCCGGTTGGCGTGTTCACGGGCGATGCCCTGTTCATTGGCGATGTCGGGCGCACGGACTTCTATCCCGACCGCAAACGCGAAGTCGCCGGCCTGCTCTATGACAGCCTGGAGAAACTGATGAGGCTCGGCGACCAGTGCCTCGTCTATCCCGCGCATGGCGCCGGTTCGGTTTGTGGCTCGGGCATGGCCGACCGGGAGTTTTCCTCCATCGGCCATGAAAAGCTCAACAATCCGAGCCTGCAGATCGATGACCGGGAGGCTTTCATCGACGCCAAGGTAGCCGAGAACCACTACATCCCGCCATACTTCCGGCGCATGGAAGAGGGCAATATGGAAGGCACCGAAGCTGCGCCGCCGGCGCCCCTGCCCGCTTCCCCGGCCAGGTTGCTCGATCCGGGCGATGCGGTCTGCCTCGATGTCCGTGGCATATTCGACTTTGCCGGCGGACACCGCACGGGCTCGCTCTGCATCCCGGATGACATGCTTGCCGCCTTCGCGGGCTGGTTGCTGCCAGGCGACAAACCGGTGCTGCTGGTAGCGCGCGATGACGACCAGGCGGTCGATGCGGCCACCACGCTTCAGCGGATCGGCTTCGACAATGTGAGCGGATTTGTCAGCGGCGCCATGCCCGTGGCGGTCCAGAACGGCCCGCTCGACACACTCGACTTCGTCGATACCGAAACCGTCGCCGCGCGCGTAGACAACCCGCCGGCTGGCTGGACCCTGCTCGATGTCCGGGCCATCGACGAATATGAGAGCGGCCATATCAAGGACAGCAAGCACGCTTATGTCGGCAAGCTGCCTGATGCGGCCAGTGACCTCGACCCGGACAAGCCCGTCACCGTCATGTGCGGAAGCGGCGCCCGGGCCACCATTGCCGCCTCGCAGCTCATGCGGAAGGGGTTCTCCGAGGTCGATGTCTATATCGGCTCGATGAAGGCGTGGACCGCAGCTGGAAATGCCATTGAGTGATGACTGTCAGTCCATCTTGGGCTGAACCTTTCGTTTCTGACGCATNAAGAGACTGGAAATTGCTTCACGAGGTCCCCATATGNATACCCTGTATGGGGTATTTGCCATGAAGACTGAAACCAAAGAGGCCGCGACCCGAAGGCTTGCCCGCATCGAGGGACAAGTGCGCGGCATCACGAAGATGGTGTCCGACGANCGGTATTGTATTGATGTCATTCGTCAGGTGCAGGCTGTGAAGGCCGCGCTTGTCGGCCTCGAGGCCGTTATCCTGGATGACCATATCGCAACGTGTGTGGATCATGCCCTGACCGGAAGCAATGTCGATGACCGGCGTGAAAAGGTCGAGGAACTTGTTGCTGTGCTTGGTGGCCGCAAGAAGTAGCGGCCTCACAGTTTGTTGAAATGAAAGTTTTAATCTTTTCACGTATTTGAACAATGATGCAGTTTGTGACCCGCCTCCTGACACTGTTTGCCGCTGCCTTCATGGCGGCTCATCCGGTCATGGCGTGTCCATTGATGGTCGGGNCCTCCGAAACCGCGCCGACTGAAATGAGCAGCAATCANCCCTGTNATGACATGGCGATGGAAGCCATGGCCGACACCGGGCATACAGATCAGGCATCATCGTCTGATTGCCCCGCGGGATACGACTGTGCACCCATGCTTATCCAGGCGCACAGTGACGCCAATCCAGTTGCACCTGTTGCGAATGTAGACGCAGAATTTGCTGCGGTTCTCGCTAACCCACCAAAGGCATTCCTGCCAGAGCGCGAAACGCTAAAGACCGGGCCTCCACCTCGGCTGGATATCGTCCAGCACACGCCAATATCGCTAAAGCAGCGCTTCCTGAATTGAGAGCGATGACCTGCGGCNGCCACAGCAGCCCGTCGTCATCGNNTCNCACAATTCAGAAGAGCCNGTTTTATCATGCCCCACATTTCNAGAATGCTGCTGGTCGCAGCGTTTGCCGCTGTGCCCCTNGCGGCGGTTGCCANCGCTCAGAGCTTTGCCGAGCTTGAAGCCCGTCTCGAGGCCCATCCAAGCCTCTCCGCTCTCGGTTACGATGCCGANGCCGACCGGGAGCGTGCNGTCGCCTCAACCGCACTCCCGGACCCNGTCGTATCCCTCGGGATCAACAACNTTCCGATTTTCGATCCCTCATTCGACAGTTACTTGCCGACCAATAAAGCCGTTGGTATCCGGCAACAATTTCCGAGCTTCGCGGGCCGTGAAGCCCGCGCCGGTGAAGCCCGGGCGATGTCAGCACAGACCGAGGCGGTTCGCGATGCCCGTTATGCGGCCTTGCGCGCCGAACTCATCGCTCTTCTCGCTGACAAGACTAGACTGACCAGGCAGAGATCCCTCGCCGAAGCGCGAAACGCCAAATANGACGAGCTTGTCGACATTGTCGAGGCCGAGATCGANGCGGGCCGCCCGGCCGTCTATCGCCTTGCCGAAATTGAAAGCGAACGGGCAGAAGTTTCCCGGACGCTTGTTGATCTTGACCGGCAGGAAGCCGAGACCGATGCGCGCCTGATCGAACTCGTCGGACTGGTCCCTTCGACCGGCCTCCCTCCCCTGACTGAAAGAGACTGGTCCGGCGCAGCGCTTGAGTTCCANACCGTNCGNNTTGCCGACGCGGCCGTCCGCGTTACCGATTACGGTATCGACGAGGCCCGCGCGGCCTGGAAGCCAGAATGGGGGGCCCAGCTCACNTATCAACAGCGCGATGAAGGCGCGATGTTCGCGGGGGATGACTGGGTCTCCGGTATGGTGACTTTTACGGTTCCGCTCTGGGCCGAAAGGAAGCAGGCACCGAACTTGCGCGCCGCAAANGCTGAGCGGGCCGGCGCCGAGCAACGCTACCAGGCTGCCGCGCGGAATGCGGCGGCCCAGTATGCGTCCCGGGACGCCATTATACGCGCGGCCGATGCCAGTATCGACGTGCTGCAGGTCAAGATTGCTGCCGTCGAAGACGAAGTCGAGGCCCAGCTGATTGCTTATGAATCCGGTGTTGGCGGTTATGCGCCGATCATCGACGGCGAGATCGCCATTCTCAAACTCCGGGCGGAAATCGAAGCTGAAACGGCCCGCAAGGCCGCTGCGATCGCANGCCTGAATGCCCTCCTGGTGACACAATGAAAAAGACATTCCTGATAATGGGCACCGCATCTGCCGCCCTCTTGCTCGCCGCATGCGGCGCACCGGGCGGATCACCGGGCGGCCAGGGTGAAAANCCGAACGCCTCGAGCGAGACGCAACGATACACCTGCCCCATGCACCCNCACTATATTTCGACCGATCCGGACGGCACCTGCCCGATCTGTGGCATGGACCTGGTGCCTGCCGACAAGACCCAGGAACCGACGAGCTCAACAGGGGAAATCCTGTACTACAAGCATCCCATGGGTAAGCCGGACACCTCGCCTGTTCCGAAAAAGGATTCCATGGGCATGGATTACATCCCGGTTTATGCCGATGACACCGGATCGGGCGTGGCCGTCTCGCCGGAAATGATCCAGACCATGGGGATCCGGACAGCACCTGCCGAGACCGGGGATTTCAGCCGTGTACTGAGAGCCTTCGGCACGGTCGAGACCAATGAACGGCTCGAAAATGTTACCGTCTCGCGGCTAGAAGGCTGGATTGAGAATCTGGCGGTCAATGCCGAGGGCGACACCGTCCGCCCCGGCAGTCTCCTCTACCGGATCTACAGTCCGGACCTGATCGCCGCGCAGAAAGATTATCTGAACTCGTTCAAGATCGGCAACGAAGCGCGCATCGCGTCGGTTCGCCAACGCCTGCGCTCCCTTGGCATGCAGAATGCGGCCATCGACCGGCTGACCGAAACCCGCCAGGTCATTGAACGTGTTCCAGTTTACGCAGAAGCCGGCGGCACGGTTGCCGAGCTCCAGGTCCGCAATGGCGACTATGTCAAACCCGGCACGCCTATATTACGCCTGCAATCCTATGCCGATGTCTGGGTCATTGCCTCGGTGCCGGAGAGCGATTTGCCTCTGGTGGAAACAGGCATGCAGGCCGAACTCGATTTTCCGAGCGCGCCCGATGCCCCCGGTAAAGGCCAGGTCGACTATATCTATCCGACAATCGACCCGAAAACCCGTACAGCCGACGTCCGGATCGAAGTGGACAATGTGTCGGGCTATCTTCGCCCGGGCGCCTATGCGGACATAAGGCTGAATATCGGCGGCCGACCGCGTCTTTCGGTTCCAAGTGAAGCCATTCTGCTTGGTAGCGAGGGCGCCCGTGTCGTCATCGCCGAAGGCAATGGCCGCTTCTCCGGACGCGCCGTGCAAACCGGGATTTCGGCCAATGGCCGGACCGAAATCCTGTCGGGTCTGGAAAGTGGCGACATGGTCGTCGCCAGCGGGCAGTTCCTGCTCGATAGCGAAGCCAACCTGAAAGAAGGTCTTGCCAAGCTGGAAGCTCCGGATGCGAGCGCGGCCAGTCCGGAAACACCGCTCTCCGATATTCCGGTGGACAGTAAAGCCCTCGCCGAAATCGATCACTTCACTGACATGGCGCTCTACTTCCACGAGGCCCTGACAGACGGGTATGACATCGATCCGCTATTCGTGGACCCGGCGCTCGCCCTGGTGCCAGTGCTGCGGGACCGTTACGCGAACACGAAACTGGCACCGGTCATGGATGCTACGCAAACCGCTCTCGCCGCCGCGCAAAACGCCACGGACCGCGAAGACCTTGCCACGCAACTCTCAGACCTGGTCGAGGCCTTGAAACCCTGGCTGCTGGAAGGCGCACCTCAGCATTACAGCGAGGCTGGTCTGGTGCTCTACCGGGACACCGCAACGGGCCGGTACTGGCTGCAGGAAGAAGCGAAACCAGCCAATCCGTACAGCGCAGATGGAGCCGAACGGATTGACTGGCCCAACCCGATGGCCGGCATGTCGATGACGACCAATGACNGCGAGACTGGCGCTGACCAGGCCCCTGGGCATTCGGGGGACAGTCATGACTGAACGAAACGACAGAAACCTCGCGGGGCAAGACCCCTCCAAATCATGGGTGGCAAAGCTGATCTCCTGGTCGGTTTCCAACCAGCTCATCGTCCTCATGCTCGCCGCTGCACTGGCTGTGACCGGGTGGATGGCGATCCAGCGCACGCCGCTCGATGCAGTGCCGGACCTGACAGATACCCAGGTCATNATTCGNACCGATTTTCCNGGCCAGAGCCCGCAGATTGTCGAGGACCTCGTCACCTATCCACTATCGACGAACCTTCTCGGTCTGCCGAAGACCAAGGACGTGCGCGGCTCCTCAATGTTCGGCACCAGTTTTGTGTATGTCATATTTGACGATGATGTTGACCTCTACTGGGCCCGCTCGCGCGTTCTCGAAGCCTTGTCCCGGCTGGGATCCGAACTCCCGGAAGGCGCCGTACCCCAGATCGGACCGGATGCAACCGGCGTTGGCTGGGTCTATCAGTATGCCTTGGTCGACAAAACCGGCAAGACCGATCTCGCCGAGCTGCGTTCACTCCAGGACTGGTTCCTGAAACTCGAACTGGCCGGTGTGGAGGGGGTCTCTGAAGTCGCCTCGGTCGGCGGTTTTGTCAGGGAATACCAGGTTCTCCTCGATCCCAATCGCCTGAGAAGTTACGACCTGTCGATCACCCGTATCCGTGACGCGGTCCGCGCAGCCTCAAGCGAAGTCGGTGGCCGCGTGCTCGAACAGGGCGAAACGGAATATGTCATCCGCTCATCAGGCTATGTCGATGAGAAGCTTGATCTCGAACAGGTCGTGGTCAAGGCAGAGGATGGCACCCCCGTCCAGCTGAGCCATGTCGCCCGGATTGTCGAAGGCCCGGCCCTCCGGCGCGGCATTGTCGAACTCAATGGCGAAGGCGAAACGGTGTCCGGCATCGTGGTGATGCGCGATGGCGAGAATGCGCTGTCGGTGATCGAACGTGTGAAGGAGAAACTTGATAGTCTCCAGCGCGGCCTGCCGGAAGGTGTCGAGATTGTCACTGTGTATGACCGCGCGCCACTCATCGAGGGTTCGGTCGATTATCTGAAAGACAAGCTGATCGAGGAAGGCATCGCGGTTGCGCTCGTCATCCTGATCTTCCTCCTCCATGTAAGGTCGTCTCTGGTTGCCATCATCACCTTGCCGCTCGGAGTGCTCGGCGCGTTCCTGATCATGTCCTGGCAAGGTGTCACAGCGAACATCATGTCACTTGGCGGGATCGCCATCGCGATCGGCGCCATGGTCGACGCCTCGATTGTGCTTGTCGAGAATGCCAGCCGGAAACTGGCGGATCTGGGACCGAAACCCGATCCGAGCGTGCGCCGCCAAGCGCTGGTCGAGTCGGCTCAGGAAGTCGGCCCCGGCATATTCTTTTCACTCCTCATCATCACGGTCTCCTTCCTGCCCGTCTTTGCCCTGACCGGTCAGAGCTTCAGGCTCTTCAGTCCTCTTGCCTATACCAAGACCTATGCGATGGCCTTCGCGGCCATTCTGTCGGTGACACTTGTCCCGGTTCTGATGCTGTACCTGATGCGGGGTCGGTTCCGGCGCGAGGAAGCCAATCCCCTGAACGCCTTCTTCGTCTGGGCCTACAAACCGCTGCTCCATCTAGCCCTGAGGTTCAAATGGATCACGGTCGCCCTAGCGCTCGCGCTGACGGCCACCGTCATCGTGCCGGTCCAGAGGATCGGCTCGGAATTCATGCCGGCCCTTTATGAAGGCGAGCTCCTCTACATGCCGACCACCCTGCCCGGCGTGTCATCCACCAAGATGCGGGAGATTCTTGGCCAGACAAACCGCGTCATCAAGACCGTGCCAGAAGTCGATCGTGTCTTCGGCAAGGCCGGGCGCGCCGATACCGCAACCGATCCAGCGCCACTCACCATGATCGAGACCTGGATCAAGCTGAAACCGAAGGAGGATTGGCGGCCAGGTGTGACGGTCGAGGACATCACCGATGAGCTCGATGCCAAGCTGCAAATGCCCGGCCTCGTGAATTCATGGGGCTATCCGATCAAGATTCGCATGGACATGGTTTCAACAGGTGTGCGCACGCCCATTGGCATCAAGGTTACGGGCGATGATCTGACAGAGATTGAGACCATTGCCCGGGACATAGAAGCGGCCATTTCGGACGTACCCGGAACGCGCTCGGCCTTCGCCGACAGGGTCATGGGCGGAAAATATCTCGAGATCACGCCGGATAGGGGCGAACTCGCCCGGCGGAATATCGACATGGCAGCCTTCCAGTCCGTGATCCAAACCGCCCTGGGCGGCATGACACTCTCCCAGTCTGTCGAGGGCCGGGAACGCTATGACATCATCCTGCGCTATGATCGGCCATTTCGTGAGAGTGCCACAGACCTGGAAGAGATACTCGTGCCCGCCCCGTCCGGCGCCCATATCCCTCTCAGCGAACTGGCGGACATTTCCTATGCGGAAGGCCCGCCAATGATCCGATCGGAAAATGCCAGGCTGACTGGCTGGGTTTTCGTCGATATCGCGGACCGGGACATGGGCAGCTATGTTGCAGACGCCGGACAGGTGATTGCCAACGCCGTCGACCTGCCTGCGGGATATGCGGTGGAGTTCTCCGGACAGTATGAACAGATGCAGGAAGCGAATGCGCGGCTGAAGATCGCCATTCCAGCTGCGATTGCACTGATCTTCCTGCTGCTGATGCTACATTTCGGTCGGCTCGACCGGACCCTGATCATCATGGCCAGCCTGCCATTCGGCCTGGTCGGCGGAATGTGGGCCGTCTGGTTGGCAGGCTACAATCTGTCAGTAGCCGTCGCGGTCGGTTTCATCGCCCTGGGCGGCATCGCGGTCGAGACAGCCGTCGTGATGCTGCTCTATATCGACGCGGAAGTCCGCAAGGCGAACCCGTCTGACAGGAGCCAGCTTTTCGCAGCTGTCAGCAAGGGCGCGGCCATGCGCGTCAGGCCGAAGTTGATGACGGTCACGACCATTTTTGCAGGTCTTGCCCCGATCTTCCTGACCGACGGCCTCGGATCGGACGTCATGCGCCGGATTGCCCTGCCCATGCTTGGCGGCATGGCCTCAACCCTCATCCTCTCCCTGATCGTGATCCCGGCCATCTACTACATCCGGGTCGGGCTGCAGATTCCATCAGATTTACCCCGGGCCGAACCGGATAACCGGGCCGGCTCATTCACCCCCGAAGGAGAAAAACCATGACGAGACACCTGTTGAAAATTCCGCTTTTGTTTCCACTGCTTCTGAGTAGCGCCATGCTGCCGGCGGCCGCGCAGGATCGCTCATCAGGCAGAATGATGATCGACGGCGGCATGATGGGTGGCGGCCTGTTCGGCACGGTGTTCATGCTGCTTGCTGTGCTCCTCCTCCTGCTCGGGATCGCTGCCCTCATCAAATATCTGAGGTCGAAATAATAGTCCCGTGTCCATCCACCCTATTCCCCCGTCCCGGCGCGCATCGGGGGCCTCTGTTGAAAGCCGCGCCTGACAATCAAAAAGGAAGAAAACGATGAAAACCCTCGTCAGAAAGACAGCAGTCACAGGCGCAATCCTCGGACTGGCCCTGATTGGTCCGGCGCTCGCCCAGGAGGCCGGCATGAAAATGGACAGCATGAAAGACATGGACATGTCCGGCATGAGCTGCTGCGGCGACATGGCGCCCGGCTTTGGCGTCATTAACGGCGTCGATCTGGATGCCCGAACCGTCAATATTTCACACGATCCGATCAAGAAGATCGGCTGGGGTGAAATGACAATGGACTTCGAGGTCGGCGGAATGGTTGCGCTCGACAAATTCGAGAATGGCGACAACGTCCATTTCATGCTCAAGCAGGACGACAGCGACAATTATGATATCGCCATGATGATGCCGATCGGCGGCGATCCGGATGCTTTCAAGCAATCCATGATGTCGATGATGAAAGGCGACGGCATGATGGACTGCAACATGGGCGGACACGGATCCATGTCCGGCATGTCAGGCAAGGATCATGACGACACCGATCACTAGCCGGTCCTCTGTTTCAAGCAAAAAATTCGTAAATCAGGTTCCGGCCGCGTTCCGCGGCCGGAATGCCTGCGTCTCCCGATTAGTTCACCAGGAAATCCCAATGACTCAAAGAATTCTGATTACCGCCTTCTTGTTAGGTTCCGTTTCCCTGACAGCCTGCAGTGACCCCGAAAGCCGAACGCCGCCAGCATCCGGCCCTGCGGACCAGACCAGGCCTGAACCGTTCGAACAGGCAGATGAAGCTATGCCCGGCGATACTGGACGGGCCACGGGCAGGATCACATCCCTTGATCGCGACGACGGCCGGGTCACCATCGACCATGGCCCCTTCGAAGGCATCGCCATGGGCGCGATGACCATGAGTTTCGCTTTAATGGGCGATCTTGAGCTGACTGACCTCTCTGAAGGCGATGACGTGATCTTCCAGGTCAAACGGGGCCGGGACGGTTCTCATCGCATCATGGAAATTTGCAGCATTCCCGCGAATGGCCGCGACTGCCCGGACCAAGAAACGGTCTATCCGGACAACCCTCCAGATCAGTAAGGCGGCATACTCCGGCACTGTCCCCGATCGAGCTAAAGGGAAGACGATAAAGACCCGTTTCGCCATAGTGTCAAACTGGCATGCGCGGACCAAAAAGAATAACCGCAGCCCCGATCAGACAGGTTACAACCCCTATCAGATCCCAGCGGTCGGGACGAACCCCCTCAATGGTCCATAGCCAGATGAGCGAGGAAGTTATGTAAACCCCACCATAGGCGGCATAGGCGCGCCCGGCTGCAGACGCTTCCACCAGTGTCAGCAGCCAAGCGAATACAACAAGGGATATCATCCCCGGAACCAGCCAGAAAGCGGACTTTCCAAGCCGCAGCCAGGCCCAGAATGCAAAACAACCGGCGATTTCGGCGGCTGCCGCGCCAGCATAGATCAACAACGTCGCGCGAATATCCATGGCTGGGACGTTTCCTGATCTGGCTGGACTGGCGAGGCCCCGTTGCGGTTAAAATTGGTTTCAGCCTGCGCAGCATGAAAGCTTCGCCACGTCCTTGTCGAACGTCTGTGCCGCCAATTTTAACCCTTCAACAGTTGTCAGGTATGGAAAAATTGTCTCGCCAAGCGCCTTGCTCGTCATGCCGAACTTCAACGCCATAGCCAGCGTCTGAATCGCATCAGACCCTTCGGGCGCCGCGATCTGTCCGCCCAGGAGGCGGTCGGTCTTCGCATCCGCGACCAGCTTGATGACGCCGCGGGTATCGCGGGCGGCGGCGGCGCGTGCCACGTGGTCCAGCGTCAGCACGCTGGCCTTGACGTCATGACCGGCTGCCTTCGCCTGCACCTCGGAAAGGCCGACGCCGGCGACCTGCGGATCGGTGAACACGACCCAGGGCATGGCCGCATTGTCATAGCGCAAATCCTGAAGCCCGAGCGCATTGTTGGCCGCCACCTTGGCCCCATAAGCGGCCATGTAGACGAACTGGTCGCGATCGGTGACATCACCCGCTGCCCAGACGCCAGGCCGCGTTGTGGCCATGTCGGCTCCGACCTTGATCGATCCACGCGCATCGGTCTCGATGCCGAACTCGCGCAAGCCGAGGTCTTCGGAATTGGCCACCCGGCCTGTGGTGGCCACAAGCCGCTGCGCGGAGAGGGTCACAGGCTTTCCACNCCGTTCGATTGTCAGCGTGACGCCGCCGTCACTCCGTCTCACCGATCGGTAGGACAGGCCGGTCTCGACCGCGACNCCCTCAGCCTTCAACGCGTCGGTCAACGCCTTGGCCACTTCCGGTTCCACGCCGGGCAGAAGGCGCGAACGCGTGACCAGTGTAACCTTGACGCCCAGCCGCGACGCCATCTGCGCCAGTTCACAGCCAATATAGCCGCCGCCCAGGACCAGGATGCTTTCGGGCTGATCGGGCAGGCTGAGAAGGTCCCAGGAATCCAGCGCCTCCACGGTCTCGATCCCGTCAATTTCCGGCAAGAAAGGGCGCGAGCCGGTGGCGATCAGAACCTTCGGTGCAGCGATGATCCGCCCGCCGACCTCAATCCCACCTTCGATCAGGCGTGCGGCACCTTCCTCGATATAGGTGACATTCTCATAGGAAGGCAGCAGGTCGATGTATTTTTTCTGGCGCATCTCGTCGACCAGATCGGCCGTGCCCTTGACGACCGCCGACCAGTCCACGCTCTGCGCACAGGGCTCAATGCCCGGAAACCGTGCCGCCGCTGTACCAGCATGCACCGCTTCACCGGCCCGTATCATCGCCTTGGACGGCACGCAGCCGACATTGACGCAGGTGCCGCCGATGGTGCCATGCCCAACCATGGCCACGCGCCTGCCGGCCTCGGCCGCGCTAATCGAAGCCGAAAACCCGGCCGAGCCAGCACCTATGACGATGAGGTCATAGCTGTCGTCGCCGTTTTTATTGACGGAGCAGCAATCGCCTGTCTTTACGGTTTGATTCATTATTTCTTCCTTGGCTTGTGACCAGGCATGGCGACGCGGCCTCGATCAAGTATTCAAAATCACACCATCGACCCGATGTCGGAGGCGTGGCCGGGATCAGGTTGAGGCCGCTGTCGCCGCATTCGCCTGCGGCGAAGACCGCGGGATCGCTCGTACGCATCGATGTGTTCACCTGGATGCCCCGCCGAGTGCACTCGGCGCAGGCAGCTTCAAGGTTCAGCCTGTCCATTTTTGGTACCCGGCCGGGGCTGAGGCACATGCTCATTGATGCAAAACAAGAAGGTGTCGCAATGACGGTACCGGCCAGACCCGTTATCAGCAGTTTTCGGTCAGTCCATTTTGACATCAAAGTGAAAGCCTTGTGTGAAAATCTGACGATGTATGCGAACATCGACTGGCAGGTGCCTCATCAGGATATTCCAGATGCTGCGTGTTCAACCGTCCGTAACGCTTGCCGGGTATCCTACATCGGTTGAAGCCGCAGCGATCAGCTCAGGCGTTGTCGCCGCCGTATCGTAAACCACTTCTGCGGTCCTGGCCGCATAATCGATATCGACAGATTTAACGCCCTCGACACGCATCATCGCTTTCCTGACAGCAATCGGACATGTCGCGCAGGTCATGTTTCCGATCGTAAAACGGGCTGTCGCCTGTTCGACCTCCACCGAGGCATCCGGAGCATTCTGCGCGCCGGCGACTGCGAGCCCCCCCGCGAGTGCCAGACCTGCCAGTCCGGCGATCATCCATGTGCGTTTCATACTTGTCTCCCTGGCTAGTAAAATAACGGTGCCCATACATCGATGGTCAAGGCCGCCAGCACGACAAGCGCGCCGCTCCACAGGGCGACCTGCTTGACGACTGACGACTGCAAACGGGCGCAATAGCTACCATCCTCGCAGACACTGGTTTTTCGAAAATAGACATCCCAGAACCCAGCCGCGAGAAATCCGATCGCGACCAGAAGAAAAAGGGGCTTGTAGGGTTCCAGCGCCGTCAACTGGCCAATCCACGCTCCGGAAACACCGAGACTGATCAGCACAAGCGGCACGATGCAGCAGGATGATGCAAGGAATGCCCCCAGCATGCCACCGGCAACAAGCCACCTTGAGCGACGCTCATTTGCTGGGCTGTTTTCCGTACCTGCCATGACCAGCTGTTCCCATTGCTTTATTGATCATGATCACGTTACGCTCTGTAGTTGGTACAGACACAAGCGGGTATTTCATCATGGCCATCACATCGCCGCGAGCAGCACTCAAACGGGCTGAACTGGCCGGGCGGCTCGGCTGCAATCTTGAAACGATCCGCTATTATGAAAAGATCGAATTGCTGCCCGAACCAGCCCGCACGGCAAGTGGCCACCGGCTGTATTCGAATGAAGATCAGGTACGACTGCGTTTCATATTGCGAGCCCGCAGCCTCGGCTTCTCCGTGGAAGATGTACGCTCGCTACTTGGCATCAATGATGGCAGGCCGAGCTGCGCGGAGGTCAGGGCGCTGGCAGAAGCACATCGGGGCGATATCCGTAAACGCATCGCCGATCTGAAGCAGATGGATCGACGGCTCGGCGAGATCATGGCTGGTTGCACCGGCGCTGAAACACCCGATTGCGCACTCACCGACAAACTGTTCGAAGATAGCTGACAAAAGGGGCTCCTGCATCTGCCGGAGATGCAAATGATGGACATCCACGACACCATCACCGCTCCGCATCGCCTCAATGACGGTACCGATGTCAATGTCCGGCGGACTGCCTAGCCACAACATGTGGATCGGCCCGCCGATTTCGCGGAACGACAGGCAGAGAATGTTACCGCGATACCGATCGTCACGAACGGATCGAACAGTATTCAGTCATAGATGAGGATGAGCGCGTCGCCCGCAACCACGGCTACAGATGCGAGTGCGTCGGACAGATTGTGAAGGAGGAGCGCCCGGATATTCACGCTCCCATTCTGCACCGAATAGATCAGGAGGGCTGTAAGCTCTGCAATGACCAGCGCAACACCGCCAAGAATAACGATCGTCCAGCCACCAACGGCGGGCGGATCAGTGATCCGTATGACAGTCTTATTGACCAGATGGCAATGGAGACCCGACGATCATCGCTCGCGGGATCAAGATCGTCATGATCATGTGCGTGGCTCAGGATCGGCCTCCTCTTCCAGCACCTTGCGCTTGCACTCGAGATACGCGCGTCGCCGCGCGTGTACCGCGTTTTTTACGCGGCTCTTTGGTGGTATCAGGCCGCATTCCTCCTGCACCTTGGCCGCCTGCTCACTTGAAAGGGCCCCCATCACGTTGTCGAGACTCTCGCAGCCGGCCAGGGCTGCGAGAGAAACGGACATGACCGCGAAGCGAAGTTCACGATGGATGAACATGCTCGGCCTCCAACAAGGAATGGTGCGCGTCGGGCTTTGGTGCGAACCAGCGGTGAAGGGCGGGTAGCACCAGCAAAGTTAGCACGGTCGAGGAGACCAGCCCGCCCATGACCACCGTGGCCAGTGGCCGCTGCACTTCAGCACCGACACCACTTGCGAAGAGCAGCGGCGCAAGGCCGAGCGCCGTCGTAAGGGCGGTCATCAGCACAGGACGTGCCCGCAAGCCTGCCGCCTCGACGGCAAGTTCATCGCGACCACGGCCCTCCCTGGCAAAATCATCCATGAAACTGACCAGCACCATGCCATTGCCGAGCGCGATACCGAACAGGGCAATAAAGCCGACCGTCGCAGGCACCGAGATCGGCAGGCCTGCAATCCAGAGCGCCATCGCCCCGCCGGTCAGCGCCAGCGGAATGTTGAGCAGGATCAGGATGGCCGATTTCATGCGCCCGAACGTCAATAGCAGGATCAGGAATACGATACCGAGCGTGATCGGGATCACGACCGCGAACCGCGCATTCGCTTCCTGCTGGAGTTCGAACTGTCCGCCCCATTCGACGCGATAACCAGCCGGCAGGTCGAGCTGGCTGGCGACCGATTGCTGCGCATCAGCGACATAGCTGCCAATATCGCGTCCTCTCACATTGAGCTGAACGGTGATGAATCGCTCACCATTCTCGCGCGTGATCTGACGTGGACCGACAATCTCCCTGATGTTTGCCACGCTTTCGAGTGGAACCCGTGCGCCGCTGGACGATTCCAGAATAATCCGTCCGATGGCCGCGGGCGTGTTGCGGTCCTCTTCGGCATAGCGCACGATGACGGGAAACTGGCGCACTCCCTCAAAAACGGCACCAGCCTCTGCCCCGCCGACGCCGGAACGCAAGGCATCGAGCGCCTCCTCCACGCTCAGTCCATACCGGCCGAGCGCAGGACGGTTGAGCGAGACCACAAGCTGCGGCGCGCCGGTGATCTGATCGGCCTGGACGTCGGTCGCCCCAGGAATTTCCTGAAGAATGGACTGCAAGTCCTGCGAGCCTTCGAGCAGGACCTCCGTATCCGGACCGAAGATCTTGACCGCCAGCTGCGCCTTTGTGCCGGTCAGGAGCTCATCAACCGACATGGCGATTGGCTGGCCGACATTAACCCTGACGCCTGGAAAGCCGCCGAGATTCTCGGAGATCGACGCCCGGAGTTCATCCGGGCTGATGCCATTGCGCCATTCGCTTCGGGGTTTGAGCGCCACGAAGGCCTCGATNCTGTTCACCGGGTCGGCATGCGCGCCGACTTCCCCACGGCCGATCCGGCTGACAATGGAACTGATCTCGGGGAAGGCTTCAAGCAGTCTTGTCTCGATGCGGGTCGACGTTTCCTTTGCTTCGGTTAGCGAGATGGACGGCGCCATCGTCACACGCAACAGGACATCGCCTTCCTCCAGCGCAGGCGTGAACTCCGAGCCAAGGCGTGTCGCTGAGAGGCCCCCAACCAGAAGCAGGACGCCTGCTAGCCCGACCGCCGCGAGACGTCGCCGGACGAAGAAGGCCGCAAGCGGCTTGATCAGCGAAACAAGCCGGCTGTCGCTCTCCTGGCTATTGCTCTTGGGCGGACGCATGAGGCCGAGCGCCATCGCCGGAGCGATGAGCGCGGCATAGATCAGCGACCCTGTCATGGCGAGCGCGGCAGAAGCGGCGAGCGGCCGAAACGTCTTGCCTTCAGTGCCCTGTAGCGAAAAGAGCGGCAGGAAGACAATGATCACCACGAGGACGGCAGCAATCAGCGGCGCGATCACTTCGGCGCTCGCTCGCGCGACCGTCGTGCGGCTATCTTCACCCTCGCGTCGTTCGCGCAAGCCGCGATCCACGTTCTCGGCGATGACGATGGCGCCGTCGACCATCATCCCGATGGCGATCGCCACCCCGCCCAGCGTCATCAGATTGGCCCCGATGCCGAGGAATTTCATCGCGATGAAGGCAAAGCCGACCGAGAAGGGTATGGCCATGACAACCACGAGGCTTGGACGCCAGCCGCCGAGGAACAGGAAGACGATGACGGCGACCAGGAGCGCGCCCTGCCAGAGCGCGGTCGTCACGGTCGCAGCCGCCTTTTTCACCAGCGTGCCCTGATCATAATACGGAACGGCTTTGACGCCATCCGGAAGCGACTGGTTGATCTCGTCGAAGCGCGCTTGCGCGTTCTCGATCACCTCAGACGTGTTTGTGCCATAAAGTTTCAGGACGAGACCGGCGACGGTCTCCCCTTCGCCATTGGCAGTTGCGAGCCCCTGCCGGACGCCGCCGCCGATGGCGACTTCACCGAGGTCGTTGACGCGGACGGTTCGTCCATCCACGGTCTTGACCGGCGTTTCACGCAGATCATCGAGAGATCGAGCGAGCCCGACCCCGCGCACCGTGTACTGTTCGGCGCCAATTTCGATGAATTGCGCGCCGGCCGTCCGATTGGCGCTCTCCAGGGCGGCAATCACCTCGCCGACGCTGAGGTCATAGGATGTCAGCTGATCGGGATCGAGGCGGACCTGGTACTGCTTCTCGAAACCCCCTAGTGACAGAACCTCCGTCACCCCTTCAACCGACTGGAGCGGATACTTGATCATCCAGTCGGCAATCTCGCGCAGCTCAACCAGCGACCGCTCGCCGGTCTCATCGACGAGCCGATAGTACATGATGATACCAAGGCCGGTCGAAATCGGCCCCATCTTGGGTGTGCCGAAACCGTCGGGAATGGCGTCGGCGGCCTCGCCGAGGCGCTCACCGACGACCTGGCGGGCAAANTAGACGTCCGTGCCGTCCTCGAAATAGATATTGATGACAGACAGGCCAAAATTGGATGTCGAGCGGATCTCGTCGACCTTGGGGAGGCCGGACATGGCCGTCTCGATCGGATAGGTGACATAGCGTTCGACCTCTTCGGGCGACAGGCCTTCAGTTTCGGTGAAGACTTGGACCAGAGAAGGTGAGGGATCGGGAAAAGCGTCGACAGGCAGGCTGCGAAAGGCAAACAGNCCCCCGATCGANAGGGCGAGTGCGGCAATGGCGGCAAGCAGCCGGCCACCCGCAAGGCGGTGCATCAAATTGATCATTTTGCGGGTCTCCTAGTGTGCGTGGCCGTCGCCGAAAGCGTCTTTTTCAAGCTGCGCTTTCAGGGTGAAGGCGCCCTCGGCAACGAATGCTTCGTCGGCCTCGAGCCCGGAAATGATCTCGGTATAGCTGCCTGCACTCTCTCCTGTCCGGACCTCGCGCGGTTCGAACCCGTCATCCGTCGGGACGAAGACCGACATCCTGTCTTCAACACTGACAATCGCATCGGAGGGAACGCGCACGACGGGGCGCCCCTCTCCCGTGTCGATCCGCGCCGTTACGAACTGACCGGGCTTCAGCCTGTGTTCGGCATTGTCGACAATGACCCGCGCGGTCGCGGTGCGGGATGCCTCACTGATGACAGGCAGGACATTTGAAATTGTCCCTTCGGCCAGGACGCGGCCATCTTCCTGCTGGAATGTCACAGTCTGGCCTTCGCTGACCTTGCCGAGATCTTCCTTGTAGACGGCGATGTCGGCCCAGACGACGCTATCATCGATGATGACAAAGATGGGCGCGCCGCCAGCCGATACGGTTTCTCCAAGAGAAACGCTCCGCTGAATCACCTCTCCGGCAAGGGGAGCCGTCACATAGGCTTGTGCAAGCGACCCATCCGCAGCCTCATTAAGCTTGTCCAGTGTGCCATGACCAATGCCGATCGCATGAAGCCTGTTTTCAGCAGCTTCCCGGCCGGCATTGGCTGCGGCGAATGCCGCACGCGCCGACTGCAGATCGGCCTCGGCGGTGATTTTCTGCTCCCAGAGGTTTTCCTCACGCTCAAGCTCGGCTTGCGCGAGGCGCTCGGCGCTCAGGGCATTCAGATAATCGGCCTTTANGCCGGCGAGTTCACGACTGGTCAGCCGGGCAAGCGTGGCGCCGGCTTTCACGATATCGCCTTCGCCTGCATAAAGTTGGGCAACGGTGCCCTCGACCTGTGGCGAGACCCTTGCGACACGGTCCGCATCGAAACGGATCTCGGCCGGCAGTTCCAGCTGGCCCGAAACCGCTCCGGTNTGGGCTCGCCCGGTCCGGATACCGGCAGCTTCCGCCTCCTCGGCGGTCAGCTCGACATGATCGCCGCCTTCACCTTCGTGTTCGGTATGACCGCCTCCTTCTTCATGTCCCTCATGATCGTCGCCATCGGCCTCATCATGGCTTTCATGCTCCTCATCACTACCGTCTTCGTGGTCGTCATGGCCATCTTCGGCTTGTGGGGGCGTCCGGTTTGCACCAGACGAATCGGAGGCGTCACTGCCGCAAGCACNAAGATACAAAAGCGCTGGCGAAAGCAGCGCCGCATAGAATAAATTCAGTTTCATTGGATCTCTCCTTCGAACGGCGCGGCGCCAATCAGCGCACGCAACCGCAGCGTGTATGTCTGGAGCGCCAGCCGGGCATNGATTACGGCGGCGCGGGTTTCAATCAGACTGCGCCGCGCGTCGAGCGTGGCGGTCAGGTCGAACTTGCCAACCCGGTAGCCCTCTGCCGCAGCTGTATAGGCTTCTTCTGCGAGCGGCAGCGCTTCGCCCTCGAGACGCTGCAAGCGAGACTTCGCAGCCCGCACCTGCGCGGCGAGGCTCGCTTGCTCGGCCCGCAACCTTGCCTCAACAGTCTGTGCTGATAGCTCGGCACTCTGGGTACGTAATCCCGCCGCCCGCGTTGCGTCCTGATTGCGGTCAAAGACCGGCAAAGGAACACTGACACCCGCCAGAAACGCGCTATCGCCCGTGTCCTCAAATCTTCGGACACCAGCCGATACGGTTATATCAGGCCATGCGCCGGCGCGGGCCCGGTCCGTCGCCGCGCTACGAGCCGTCGCTCCGGCCTTAGCCGCCGCAAGTGACGGATGAACGCCAGAATCTGGTTGAGCCGACCCACCCGCCGGATCTGTTACGATTTCCGCAGTGCCAGACAAGACAAAGTCGATCTCTGGACTACCCCAAACGGACGCAAGCGCTAGCCCTTTGGCTTCGACCTGGCCCCGCGCACCATCCGCAACCGCCTGAAGCGCTGCTGCTTCAGCCCGCGCGCGCAGCAACTCAGGCGGAGCCGACGCTCCAGCGTCCACGCGGCGCTGGACGACGCCGGAGAACTCGGATGCGAGATCGGCTGAGGCCTGAGCGACCTCGGCCATGTCGTAAGCGGCACGAAGTTCCAGATAGAGTTCCCCTGCGAGTTTCTGAGCTTCNAGGCTTCGTACAGAACATTCGGCACTCGCCAATGCGGCTTCAGCTCTGGCGGCCCGCTCGGAAAGTCTTCGTTTATCGCCAAGCTGTAAGGTCTGCGCCACTACCAGGGTCGTCTCGTAGGCATTGAAGCCTTCAAGCGATCCGCTGCCGGCAAAGTTCTCGGTTTCGACAGACAGAGATGGATTAAGCCAACGGCTCGCCTGATCGGCGTCGGCCGATGAAGCTTTCGCCTCGAGAGCCGCCGTCAGAACTTCAGGCGAAGCATTGGCGGCGCGAGCAATAGCCGCGTCGAGCGTCAGTGGTCGGGATTGATCATAGTCAGTCGCGCCGACATAGACAGAACTACACCCTTGCGCATAGGCCGTACCGGCCATGACCGGCAGGGCGAGCGCGGTGATCGCGCTGCATATAAGAATTTTCATTTTTGCTGGTTTCCTCGTCCAGATTCAACGACAGCGAGGCCGTAGCCACGCAAAATATTCCTGTGTCGTTGGTCTAGGCGCGAGGAGGACGGTAAAGACCGTCTGGGCGGAGGTTCTCGAGAAAAGAACCGCCAGGCAACAAATGTTTTGTCTGCACGACAGACTTCGGAGCGCCGCTTAGATCGCCGCCGCCTATCAGATGGAAATGACAGCTTCCGCACTGATGCGCGGTATGGTCATGACCTTCATGCGATGGCTCCTTATCAGGGGCATCTTGGGCCAGCTCACTCGTAGAACATTCCTCTGCGGCCTGATCGCCCGGATGCATGATATCCGCCGCAGCCGTCATCGGCGCAATAACAAAAGCTATCGCCATCACCATGACGAGCAACCTTCGTAAACACGTTATGACTTGGAACGGAAACATGATTGCTGGGCTAGCTACTTTCTTTTATGATCGGGTAAACAGGCTCACTCTCTTTTTAGCACCTCCAGTCACTGGAGGGTCAAGCGCCTTTTGACGGAAGCCCTGCAAGCACCTCGGCGCCATCATGCTGTTCGTGCAAGCAATTCTCGTGCTGGCCAAGGGCAGCGAGTACAGAGCAGGTCCCGATCTTGCCGCCTTCGCAGGCGCGGATCATGCGCTTGAGCTCGGCCTCGAGCGCCTNCAATTGGGTCAGCCTGCGGCGAACCTCGTCAAGCTGGCGACGTGCAATCTGGTCAACCAGGACGCACTCCCTGCCTGGCTCTACCTGCAGCGAAATCAGTTCCCTTACCGCTGAGACGGGAAACCCCAGATCCCTTGCATGACGTATAAAACGGAGACGCTCTACAGAGGCCCCTGCGTACAACCGCTGTCCGCTTGCGCTGCGTTGCGGCTCGTCGAGCAGGCCAATGGATTCATAATAGCGGATTGTCGTGACTTTTACGGNCGTCGCCCCTGACAGTTTTCCGATCGTCATCAAGGCCATGATAGCGCCCCTTGCCCCTCTAGTTACTGTAGACTGCAGGAAATAACCCTGACGGCTGAAAACACAAGCGCAGGAGGCAACATGAGTGGTGATACGACAATCCAGATACTCGGCATTGCCACAGGTGGCGCAGTTGCTGTGATTCCTATTTGGTCTGCAGCCTTCCCCGCGCAGAGAATTTGGCTCCCGCAGCGTTATTCGCGTTTCGTGGCACCAATCATCTGGAAGGGTACGATCACGAATTTCGGAGCGGCGCTGTCGATTGGGGCTTCAGGTAGGGNAACCGCTCCCGTACCCTGCTGGGCGATATTCGGCCTCGGGTTTGCCCCTCTCATCATCGCGAATATGGTGGTTTGGCGCGCAGATTTCCGGTTCGGTTTCGACGAGACACCAGGAGCCAAGGGCACACTTGCCACCNCAGGGCCCTACCGCTACTCCAGCTATCCTCAATACGCTCGCAATACNAAGCTTTCTAACGGAGACGCTTCGATAAAATTCTTACGGTGCATCTCCCCTCACNGACAACGCATGGTAAAATCATAGGATGGGTAGCGAAGACTTGAAAATCGAGACGTCAGACGAGCGCCGAACTCTTCAAATCGTACTATGGCTAAACATACTCATAGCCATTGGCTTTTTTGTCACAGGCTGGTTCGGCGACTCCAATGCCCTCCTGGCGAACGGGCTGGATAATTCCTCGGACGCGATTGTGTATGGCTTGAGCCTGCTTGCACTTACACGTTCGCAGATCTGGAAACGCAACGCCGCTCGACTGTCAGGTGGAATGCTTCTTGTATTTGCCGTCGGCGTCGCCGGCGACGCAATCCGTCGATACTTTGAAGGATCTGAACCCCTCGGTCTCATCATGCTGGCAATGGCCGCGATTGCAGGTGTTGTAAATCTGATCTGTCTCTGGCTTTTGAAAAAAATAGAAAAGAAGGATGTAAACCTGCGAGCCGCTACAACATTTAGTTTCAATGACTTCATCTCGAATGGGGGGATCATTCTCGCGGGCGTAATCGTACTGTGGACTGGGTCCAACTGGCCAGATCTGCTTGTCGGATTGGGAGTCGCGGCGATTGCGGTATATGGTGGAATCGATATTCTGCGCGATGCGCATGCTGATAAGCATCAGTCAGGATGATGCCCCAAACCCGGAATGAAACAAGTGCGTAAAATTCTCAAAATGGTGCGCGCGCAGCGTCACTGGGCCTCGCATGATGGGTTCCCAAGCGTTACCGTAACAAATATTTACTCGATCAACTTTCTATTCCGGCATTGAATTTGCTTTCCCTGTTGAGTTGAATATCTCTTGGGAAACGAGGACAAATGTCCCGGCTGGCAGATCATATAAGTGCTTATGACTACACATGGTTGTTGTCAGACAGCAGATGGGCCTGGGAGTTCCTGCGCCGAAACCGCCGGTTTCTTGAGGACTCGTCGCTTCCTTCCGCGAGTGAGCTTAGTTTCGCTCCCGCCTGCCATCAGATCACCCTCGTGCGCCCTAGAGCCCCTCAGGCGCTTGCTGAGCGATGGGGGCTCGCCTTCTTCCCGGATCCAGAGGATAGCGGCCTTGAAGCCGACGCGTTCTGGTCGGGAGGTCTCTATCCGAGGCGGGTTCACATGCAAGTTTCTCCGAGTGGTCCTAATGAATCCTGTGAATTCTATGATCGCACTGTTGGCATCTGCAGGATAACGCACTTCACCGACCTCGCCGGCCGCGAACAATTTCTTCTCAAGGGAAATGGCTGCGTCATTCAGGTATTCTGCACGGGCATGTCACTTCTGGCCCGCGAACCTGTCAAGCTCAGCTTCATCATCGACAGTCTCGACGAATTCCAGGCCAAGCTGAAAACGCTCCAGCGCGCCCAGCGTGTCTATGACCCGCAAGCAGAGGCGGATATCCCGGAATGGACTCGCCATTCCTTGGCCCTTCGCAATGCACTGGTCGCACTCGATTGTCATGATGCCCAACTCTCATATTTTGAGACGGCGCGGTTTATATATGGCGAAGAACGGGCCCGCGAAGCCTGGGACAGCCCAAGCCGAGCGATGAAAGACGAGATGAGACGTGCCCTTGCCCGCGGCCGTGACCTGCGGGACGGCGGTTATGCAACGCTTCTCGGACCCGTCGAAAACGCGCTTCTTTTAGCCTGAAGTAGAATTTTGGCACCTCTTTTGCAGCACCCGCTTGTGAAGGAGGCACCTGATGAGTCCCGCCGACACACCCTCGGTCCGTATTGATCTGGATGACTACGCCTATACTTGCCGACTCTCCAGAAGTCGCTGGGCTTGGGAATTTCTTCGGCGAAATAGCGAATTCAGGCAAGCCGCCCTGCGGGCTGGCGACTCACAGATATCTGAAAAGCCAGCCTGTCATGGCATCCGGCTGCTCCGGCCGCTATGCGACCAGATCGACGCTGAGAAATTCGGCTTGGTTTTCTTTCCCGACATAGACGCGAATGGCTATGAGGCCGACGTCTTCTGGATCCCTGCCCTCTATGCTCGCGCCCTGACCATGCAGGTCGTACCGCGTCATCCGAGCGAGCGCGACGATATTTTCGATCAGACGATCAATGTGTGTGAAGTCACCCACCTCACAGATCGCGTCGGCCGGGAATACCTGATGATCCGTGGGCACGGCCACAGCATCCAGGTCGCTTGTTCTGGTCTGTCACTACTCAGCGTCGAACCCGTCCGCATGAAACTGATCATCGATAATGTGTCGAGCATGGACGAAACACTTAAAGTCATCGGCAAGGCTCAGCGTATTCTTGGCAAGGACGATCCGAGTTTCAACGACACCTGGACACGCTCATCGCTTGCGTTTCGCAATGCGCTCATTGCGCTCGATGCGTATGAGACCGGTCTAACTTATTTTGAAACCGCTGCCATCATCTATGGCGAGGATCGCGCCACCGAAGCCTGGCAGAGCCCCAGCCGGGCCATGAAAGACGAAATGCGCCGCGCCCTCGTGCGAGGACGTGAACTCCGGGATGGCGGATACAGGGACCTCCTGACTGCACAGACCTGAGCAGATCCAATTTGGCATCAGACCTTGATCCGGCGATCACCCCTCGCTGACGCGAGGGGGCTGTTTCGCGGGCGGCACGCCGCCAGCGGCCCGGCTCGTCTCCGGACCTCTGGCCTGCCCTTCCGGGCAGCCCAGCGGCATGCGGGTGTCTCGCCGGTGATCGCGCCAGCCTGCGCTTCCCACTGCAATGCAGAGGGGTCACAGGCTGCGTGGCCTTTGAAAGCGGACCTATGACGTTTTCGATGATCGTCTGACGGTGAAAGCTGAAGCGCATTGCAGCCTGGTCCGCATCGGTCTTCCTGGCGTCCATGACAATCTCCCTCTCAGACGGAGGTGGGCGAACGACCGGTCTGCCCGGACCCGCCGCTTGCGCAAGGCGCCGGGACTGAAGGTGTCTGGAAGCGGTCGCAGCGTCCTACCTTTCCGCCTTGCCCAACCGGCTAATGGGTCCGGCCTGCCGGCCTTCTCGCCGCCCACCCCCGCCTGATGCGGGAGGGACATTTGGGCGGGGAGACGAGACTGACGCCATGACCACACCGCAACCTTCAGCCCCCCTTGCGGCAGACGCTGCACCCACACCTGAAACCCGCCCCCGTATCTATGTGGCCTGTCTTGCCGCCTACAATAATGGCTGCCTGCACGGGCGCTGGATCGACGCGACGACGCCTGATGAGGTGATGGCCGAGGTCTGCGCTATGTTGGCGGCGTCGCCGCTGCCCGATGCCGAAGAATGGGCAATCCATGACTATGAAGGCTTCGAAGGCGCGCACCTGTCGGAATATGAGAGCTTCGAGACGGTCTGCAATCTGGCCGACTTCGTTGCCGAACATGGCAGGCTCGGCGCGCTGGTCCATCGCCATTTTGGCGACGACCTTGAGCAGGCCGAAGCGTCCTTCGACGATTATGCAGGCACCTATGCGAGCCGGGCAGACTTCGCCGAGGACCTGCACCGCGACACCGGCACCGAAATTCCCGCAGCCCTCGAATACTATATCGACTGGTCGGCGCTCGCCCGCGACATGGAGCTGGGTGGCGACATCATGGTGTTCGAGACAGGGTTCGAAGACGTTCACGTCTTCTGGACGCGATGAGCGCCATGGCGAGATTTCAGGCAAGACCGCGCGAAGATGGCCGTGGCCCCTATCGCTGGGCGCATGTCGTGAAGACCCCGCAAGGGTTCGCGCAGGGCACGATCTATCACCAGTCCGGTGACGAGTTCGACGAGGCAGAGGCGCGCGAGCTGCGCGCACTCTGCGACCGGATGGGATTCGAGCTTCGGAGGGCGTCATGAGCTTTACCGAGCACTTCGATGCCTACGCCTGCGAAGGCGATGCGATCAGTTGCGAGGCAAAGGGCTTCATTGTCACGGCCCGGATTGTTGCCGATAACTGCCTCGATGCGCCGGACCAGCGGCAGGATGGGTTCTGGCCGTCGCTCTACAAGGATGCGCCCGGCTTCATCGGGCCGGGCAACAGCTTCCGCCAGCGCTTCGCCGAGGCGCAGGCCAAGGCGGAAGCCGTCATGGAAGCATGGCGCAAGAGCGAGTGGTTCTATTGCGGGATCGTGCTTTCGGTCGAGCGCGACGGCATTGAACTGGACCGTCATGCCGCCAGCCTCTGGGGCGTCGAATGCAACTATCCCGGCACGGATAACAGCTATCTCACCACGGTTGCGAACGAGCTGCTGCCGGAGGCGCTGGACGCAGGGCGTGCCGCAGCCTCGCGGCTTGCGGCGACCGTGACAGGCTGGGCCGCGACATGAGCGCGGCCCGCACCCTCACTGAATTGCTCGGCCCACGGCCCCGTATGACGCTTGTCGTTGCCGAGGCCCAGGTCGCCGAAATCTGGGTCGAGGGCCGCGCGCCGCTGATCACGATCCGCGATTATGACTGGGGCGAGACCGACCCCCAACCAAGCCGGGACGCGGACGGCTTTCCCTTCACCAAGATCAACTGGAGAGGCCCCGCGTGGGCGCTGGGTCTCTCGCTTTACCCGCCAGAAAAGGAGACCTCCATGGCACAGCCCGACCTCAAACACATCCCGCTCGACGAGCTTCGGATTTCCAAACTCAATATGCGGCATGGGCGCAAGAAGCCGGACGTATCCGACA
>NZ_NHCK01000038.1:0-22419 GCF_002172815.1 Hyphomonas sp. TMED31
TCTCTACAAGTCGCCCTACGGTAATGTGATGCGCGGGGCGCGCAAGGCCTTCCTTTACGACAGATCGTATCGAAGGCCCTGCGCAGGTAAAATTGCCGTTACTGGCTCAGTTCCAACTGGACTTCGGACGCAGCCACCGCCAACGCCGATGCATCAGAATCGAGCGAATCGGGGCGCAGCGCCGTTGGGTAGGCATCCGCCAACAGGGCCAACGCAGACCGGATCGCCGAAGCGGCGTTGGCATTCTCTGCTTCGATTGCCGCTTCATTCTCGCTAAAGGTCAGCTCAGCTGCCTTGTAGAAGCCATAGCCGTCCAGATAGGTTTCATAGAAATCGGAATCGATCGACAATGTGTACATGTCGGACGCGCGCTCAATTTGGTCTGATGCGACGCTGGCGCTGACCATGGCGTCGGACATGTCGGTTTCCGGTGCGCTTTCAGCGGCCTTGTCCAGCGCTGCGAGGATCTCATCGGTCCGCGCATTGATTTGTTCCTGACTTTCGCCCGCGAAAACGGCGGCTGATGTGTCGGAGAAGAGGCCGGTAAAGTCTTCAACGCCTTGGGAGGCGAAGACTGGTTCCATGTCAAACAGCACTTCAGAGACTGGGTGAGCAAACATCTCCGCAGCGGCTTCAGTTTTGCCTTCGGCATAGGCATCACGCGCAGCCAGAACGTGGGCGGCAGCAATTGCGATGGCTGATTTGTAGACCACCGGATCGGTATAGGCAGCCTCGATGGTCACACCACCTTCACCTTCGCCGGCTTCTGTAGCTGGAGCAGCAGCATCGGCTTCAGCGCCGTGATGGTCGTCGCCTGCATGGCTGTTGGCTTCAGTCTCGGAAACTTCAGCCGCTGCCGGTGTGTCTGCAGGCTTGGTTGCTTCGCCGCAGCCAGCCAGTGCGCCGGTCATCAGGACCGTGCCCAGACCCAGACTGGTCCACTGCTTCAATTTGGTGTCAAAAGCCATGATAGAGTTCCTTATTGCGTCGATCTGCTATAGCGGGGAATGACGCAAATGCAAACTATTCGCAAGTAGGTCCGCCCATGCTTTTGACCCTTTCCGACGTACTCGACCGAGAAGAACTGGATGAGATGCTGAAGCTGATCGGTGGATTGGGGTGGCGGGATGGCGCTGAAACGGCGGGCGGGACCGCCCGGGCCGTGAAACACAACCAGCAGGCAAACATGACCTCGCGGCTCGGCACTCAAGTCCAGCACAAGCTGAAAGCCAAAGTTGAACGTCATCCGGTGCTGCGTGCTGCGGCCCAGCCGCGCCAGTTTTCAAAGCTGATCGTCAGCCGGACTGAGGCGGGTGGGGGATATGGGCACCATGTAGACAATCCATTCATGCCGGTCGGCACGTCGCGCCTGCGGACGGATTTTTCCTTCACGCTGTTCCTGTCAGAGCCGGACACTTATGAAGGGGGTGAATTGGAAATTGAGCTGGCAGGCATGACTCAGTCCGTCAAATTGCCGGCGGGCAGCCTGGTCCTGTATCCGTCAACGACACTGCATCGCGTTGCGCCTGTCACATCCGGCACGCGTCTGGCCTGTGTTGGATGGATCGAGAGCGCAATTCCGGACGTGGCAGTACGAGAGATTTTGTTCGATCTGGAGAATTTGCGGTCCAGCCTGGCCGGCAAGCTGGACCTGCAATCTCCGGAAATGCTTGTCCTGTCGAAAAGCATCTCCAATCTCACCCGTCGTTTCGGGCAGAGCTAGGACAAGGCCATCGCTGCCAGCAAATAACAGATCGCGGAAGCGACCGATCCAAGAGTGCGGACGTGGTTCCAGCGGGTCCAGACGACGCCATAGGTCTTCCAGTATTTGGCGGCGTCCTGATCGAGATGGGGCAGGCGATCCAGTCGCTCATTCATCGGGACGTTCCCAAACATGGTAACGCCCAGCACGGTAACGATATAGATGGCCGACCCGGTAAAGATCATGGTCTTGGCTGCGCCATCCTGTGTCTGCCAGGCGAGCAGGGACATGACGAGCATGATCGGGACAAGTCCCAGCAGGGTCGCCAGGAACACCGAGCGGAACACGGTGCGGTTGATCTGCTGCATGGAGTCAATGCCGCCTGACGGCGCTGCGCGGACAAGCCCTGCCATCACGAAGTCAGAGAATGACTGGAATACCCCGCCGACCAGCGCGCTGGCCAGTCCAACAGCGAGACAGATGTATGCGAACAATTCGGCGCTCATTTTGCTTCTCCGCTGATCTTCCCATGCTGCAGCAAGGCGAACAGGCTAAGCGCACCAATCACGAGTTCGATGAGGGCGGCGAGCTGAAGACTGGGTGAGGGCATTCCGTCCAACACGATGCTGACCAGGCGGGACAAACCGTATGTGCTGTAAATCAGTGCGGAGAAGGCCAGACCGGTCTGCATCAGNNTGTGTCGGATGGCACCGCTCAGCGTGACCAGTGAGCCCAGGAGCAATAGNCCGCCGGGCGCGCGGATTTCCGATAACAGGCTGGCNTCCGNTCCGAGACTTATGCCGCTTGAGGCGAGGAAGGCGTGCGGCTGGAACAGGATCGCCAATCCGATGGTAAGTCCGGTCGTTCCAGACACGGCCAGCAATATGCGGGTCAGTGGCTGAGTCATGCCGCATTCCTCCACAGGCCGGTTGCAGCCATTTCGCGGGCAAACTCCGAAAAGTCTTTTGGCGGACGGCCTAGCGCGCGTTGGACGCCATCCGTCAGGTGCGCGTTGCGTCCATCAAGGACATTCGTGAACAGATAATCCAGCAGCCAGATCTGGTCATCAGGGGCGCCCGCCTGGCGTAAGCCCTGAAGAAAGTCTTCGGAGGGAATGCGGACGAATTTCACTGGGCGCCCCGAAGCGTTGGCTATGTCTCGTGCCACATCTTCAAACGTCATCAGGCGCGGACCGGTGACTTCGTAGACTTCACCAGCATGCCCGGTTTCCGTGAGCGCGGCGACGGCAACGTCAGCAATGTCGTCGGCGTCAATGAAAGGCTCCCTTACGTGNCCGACGGGCAGGGTGATGTTTCCCGAAAGGACAAGCTGCAGGAATTCGCCCTCGGAGAAATTCTGGTTGAACCAGCTTGCGCGGACGATGGTCCAGTCAATCCCGCTTTCCTGAACGATCCGCTCACAAGCTTGCGCGTCCGGCTCTCCGCGCCCGGACAGCAAGACAAGATGCTTTACGCCATGCGCTTTCGCCCGATGAACCAGTTCCAGAATGGCCTCCTTGGCCGCCGGAACCGCGAGGTCAGGTGTGTAGCTGATGTAAACGGAATGCGCGCCTTTGAGCGTTGCGTCCCACCCGTCTGGATCTTGCCAGTCAAACGCGGGACTCGCGGACCGGGAGCCGATACGTGTCTCAATCCCCCTGCGTTTCAGTCGACTGACAATGCGTCGACCGGTCTTTCCGGTTCCGCCCAGCACCAAAACCGGGCCGGTATGTTCAATGGGTTGGCGAACTGTCTGTGTCATCGTCAATCTCCTTTGCTTGACACCGTGTAAAGTTGACATGGTGTCAAATGCGCTTAGCTTGACACTATGTCAAGTCAGAATCCCGAAACCCGAGAAAAAATCATGCGCGCAACCTGGAAGCTGCTGGAAAAATCCGGCGGGGCAGGGGTGCGGATGAGCGACATCGCCAAGGCCGCCGACATCAGCCGTCAGGCGGTCTATCTTCATTTTCCGACCCGCGCCGAATTGCTGACCAGCACCGCGCGCTACATGGACGACGTTCACGATATTGATGGCAGTCTCGCGGCCAGCCGCGCGGCCTCAGGTGTTGAGCGGCTGGATTTGTGGGTCGAAGCGTGGGGCAACTACATTCCGAAGATCCACGGCGTAGGTCGCGCGTTGATCGCCATGCGGGACACGGATGAGGCAGCTGCCGCAGCGTGGGGCGATCGCATGCAGGCCGTCCGGCATGGTTGCGAGGCGGCAATAGGCGCGTTGGAGAAGGTTGATCGCCTGAAGGCGGAATTTACCTTGGAAACTGCTACGGATCTTCTCTGGTCGATCCTGTCAGTCGAAATGTGGGAGAAGCTGCGCTTTGAATGCGGGTGGTCACAGGAAGATTACGTCCTCCGCATGCAACGCCTCGCGCGCAACAGTCTCGTCGGCTGATCAGATCAGGCCAGCCGCTTTCAAACTCGTTACGCCGCCCGTGCCAGCGATGAGGTGATCGTGCACGGTGATGTCGAAGGGATCGAGCGCGTCGATGATCTCGCGGGTGACATCTATATCTGCGCGAGAAGGCGTGGTGTCGCCGGACGGGTGGTTGTGCACCAGAATGAGCGCCGACGCGTGCAGCTCCAGCGCACGCCGCGCTACTTCGCGGGTGTAGACCGGTGCGTGATCGACAGTGCCATGCCCCATGACTTCGTCTGCGATCAGCTGGTTCTTGCGATCCAGGAACAGGATACGAAACTGCTCGCGTTTCTCGTGTTGCAGTTCGGTGCGGACATACTCGACCAGCGCCGACCAGGATGAGATCGCCGTTTTCTTTTGAATGTTTTCCCGAGACGCGCGAGCGTTGAGTTCGGCAATCGCCTTGAGATACGCCGCCACGGTTTCACCTATGCCGGGCACCTGGACCAGATCGCGACTCGGGGCGGCGAGAATTGCCGAGAGGCTCCCGAATCTTGCCTGAAGCGCCTTGGCAATAGGTTTCACATCCCGGCGCGGAATAAAGGCCATCAGCAGAACTTCGAGCACTTCGTAGTCATCCAGAGATGAAGCGCCGCGTGCCAGCAGCTTGCTACGCAAGCGCTCGCGATGCCCTTTCCAGTGGGGGATTTCAGGTGCCGTGCTCATTCCGGTTGAAAGACCACGAAAAACGTTCGCGATAAAGGTTCTTCAGCGCAAACTTTTCTTGAAGCGGCTTTCAATGATCAATCCTTCATCATAACATTTTTGTCTGGGAAATCCGTGGGAGGACGACTGAATGTTGAAATATGTATTGGGACTATCGGGCGCGACGATTGCGCTGGCCGCTTGCGCGTCGGNTGAGCCGGGCCATCATCACAATCCGGATGGCACGCATGCCGAAGGGGTGCATGCNCATCCCGACAAGCTGGTTGTGGCCGGCGCCGGAAAGACGGTTGAGAACCCGTTTCATCCCGTCCGCCTGCTATTGTCTTCAGAGGAGTCTGCGGGCGATGTGACGGTATACGAGTTTGAGTTGCCGCCTCGCAGTCCCGGTTCTCCGCCGCACACTCATACNCTTGAAGACGAATATTTCTACGTNACCGAAGGCGTCCTGAGTGTCATGTCNGGCGACCAGATTCTTTCTCTTTATCCGGGAGACTTCGCTGCGCTCAATCGGGGCAANACGCATATGTTCTGGAATGCCAGCGATGAGACCACCAAGTTGATCATGACAACGACGGGCGGCTCCTTTGAAGAGTTCATGGCGAGCGCCGCCCCTCGGATAGCGGATGCGCAGCCGGACTCAGCCGAAGCCGCAGGAGCAGTCATAGGACAGCTGGCGGCGGAGCACGGCATCATGATTTCGATGGAGAAGATGCCAGAGGCCGCGGCGCCTTTCTATGCGCCACCCTCATCGGCCGAATAAGCCTAGAGCTCGACCTTATGGGGCTGGTGCCAGCCTTTCGGCGAAGACGTGAAGATCTCCACGCCGTCTTCGGTGACGCCAACGGANTGCTCGTACTGTGCNGACAGCTGCCGNTCACGCGTTACAGCGGTCCATCCATCNGGCAGGATCGCGGCGTCCTTGCGACCGAGGTTGAGCATTGGCTCTACGGTNAAGAACATGCCTGGCTTCAGTTCGGGGCCGGTATTGTAGGCGGACGAGTGAACCACATTCGGCTCATCATGGAACAGGCGGCCGAGGCCGTGGCCACAGAAGTCTTCGACGACTGACATCCGGTTCAACCGGGCAACTTCGGAAATCGCGCCACCGATGTCGCCAAAGCGTTTGCCGGGGCGAATCTGTGCCAGTCCTGCCATCAGCGCATCATAGGTAACGTCCATGAGGCGCTCTGCCNTGCGCTTGACCTTTCCAACGCCATACATGCGGGAATGGTCGCCGTGCCAGCCATTGAGGATCAGCGTTACATCGATGTTTGCGATGTCGCCTTCCTTGAGCGGTTTGGCGTTCGGGATGCCGTGACAGATCACGTGATTCAGCGAGATNCAGCTGGCATGGCGGTACCCACGATAGCCAATCGTCGCTGAGGTCGCGCCATGATCCATCACGAACTCGCGCACCAGATTGTCGAGATGTTCGGTTGTGACACCCGGCTCTACCTCTGGCACCAGCATGTCGAGACATTCGGCGACCAGACGGCCGGCCTTGCGCATGCCGTCGAAGCCTTCAGCATCATGGATGCGAATTTCGCCCGTGCGCATCGGCAGCAGGAGGTTGGTGTCGGTCATCAAAGCGAGCCTTTCGGGGGCGTTTGTGCGGTCTANTTGCCCCTAAATAGCAATTTGGCTCCGACAATTCTACCGCCGTGCCTGCAATCATGCACCCGAGGTGTCTTCGCGCTTTTCGGCNGAGGCNTCGGCNGATTCCGCNGCCCGTTTGAGCTGGTCGCGTCGCGTTTCGTCGAAGCGNTCCGGTTCCTGGTAGATTTCCCGGGTACTTTCCTCACTGATCGACTCGGCTGTGCGCGATTTCANTCGNCCACGGCTGACACCCCAGACAAGGGCTATCAGNAGAAGCAGGGCACCAATTCCATAAAGAATTTCCGGTTCCATTGGGCGACTCCCTTTCAAACTTACTGAAGCTGCGTGCCGAGGGTGATCTCGATGGCGCCCAGTGCAACAGACATCGGACAGCCAGTCTTGGCCTTGTTGGCCAGGGCATCGAAGGTCTCGGGCTCAATGTCGTCGACGACAGCGTTTAATGTGAGGGCGCTGCGTGTGATCTGAAAGCCGCCGCCTTCCTTGGGTTCTACGGTGACGATGCATTTCGTGTCGAGATCTGTCGCCGGCGTGCCATTTTCTGCGAGCAAATGTGACAACTGCATCGTGAAGCAGCCTGCGTGAGCGGCAGCGAGCAATTCTTCCGGATTGGTCCCGGACTCGCCGGACTCATCCTCGAAGCGGGCTTCGAAAGAGTAAGCCGTATCAGAGAGCGTGCCGCTCTGCGTGGTGAGAGAGCCTGTGCCTTCTTTCAGGTTTCCGGACCAATGGGCGGTAGCGTGGCGTTTCATGATCTGTCCTCGTGAACAATTGGGTGTCGCCAATTGCAATGCGCACCTTGGCGTTACGTTCCGACTTGGCGGGCAGCTCGGATGGTGCCATCTTTTTCGGTATGACCGATACATCACCCACGGCCGCTGTTCTCTTGATTGGGGATGAACTGCTCTCAGGCCGCACACGCGACATTAATCTTCAACAGATCGCCGGATATCTCGCACCTCTTGGAATTCCTGTCCGGGAAACCCGCATCGTCCCCGATGTAGAGGAAGAGATCGTCGAGGCAGTGAACGTCTTGCGCAACAAATACACCTACGTGTTCACAACCGGCGGTATCGGGCCGACCCATGACGACATTACGGCAGATGCGATTGCCAAGGCTTTCAATGTCGAGATCTCGGAGCATCCGGAAGTAACCGCCATGCTGGCCGAGCGCTACGCCCAGATGGGCACCGAGTACACACCGGCGCGCCGCCGCATGGCGCGCGTTCCGCATGGCGCATCCATTGTTGCCAATCCTGTCTCTGGTGCGCCGGGCTTCCAGACAGGTAATGTGTTCACGCTTGCGGGTGTGCCATCTGTTGCGCGTGCCATGCTGGAGGATATCGGCCCGCGCCTGAAAACGGGGGCTGTAATCCACAAGGTCACGATCCGGGGCAGGGGGTTGCGCGAAGGCGACATCGCAGAACCGCTTGGCGNGATGGCGCAGGAGATGGGTGATGTCGCGCTAGGCTCCTANCCCTGGTTNCGGGGCATTGGGGANAATGGCGTTCATCTNGTTGCCAGCACCACGAATGAGGCGCTGATNCCCTTGATTACGGAAAAGCTTGAGGCNATNATNTCCGCAACCGGTGTNCAGCCGGAACGCGTGGAGGACGCNAACGCATGAGTTTTCTGGCCCGTACNTCGAGTATCTGGATAAGCTTTGTTCTCATGCTGGTGATTGGNGTGGGNTTTGGTCTTTGCCGGCCGATGGTGGGCGGTGCGTTCCTGGACATGACCTCTGACCCGGAAATGGCCCGGACGATCATTGCCACGATGAATGATGCGCAGCGGACAGCTCATGCGTGGGTGACGGTGCTGCTCGATACGGCGTATCCGCTGGCCTATGGGGGATTTCTCGGCGGGTTGGCGCTTCGGTTCTTCGGGTCATTTGGCAAATATGCGGCTTTGCCTGCGGTGGGCGTTGTCGTCGTCGATCTGACAGAAAACCTGGTTCAGGTGTTGGCGTTGGCGAACTGGGTCGATGCGTTGGACGCCAAGGCCTGGCTGACACCCCTGAAATTCGGCCTGTTCTTCCTGGCGGCCGGGATTGCCGCACTTGCTCTGGTGATCGGCGTTATCAACCTGTTCCGGAAACGCGGCGCCTGAGGTTGCGCCCCGCCGCCGCTACGTCAGGCATGGTCCTCCGTCTCTGTCCTCGCTAAGAGAAGCGCAGAGGAAATTGGAGGATCCCATGGCGGAAGACATCGTAAAGGTCGAGTTGGACGGCCCTGTGGCGCTCGTGACGCTGAACCGGCCAGACGCACTCAATGCGCTGAACCGCGCCTTGCGCGCCGAGATCGTCAGCGTGTTTAGTGAGCTGAAAGAAAACCAGGACGTTCGCGCGGTGGTGCTGACCGGGGCTGGGCGTGCCTTTACCGCCGGGATTGATCTGAAGGAAGCCGGGCAGACCGGGTTTGCCCTTGGCGCAGATGAAGACTCCAAATCCATCGACATGGCGCGCGCACTGGCCGACTATCCTTGGCCAATCATTGGCGCGATCAATGGCTTCGCGATCACGGGCGGGTTTGAGCTGGCCTTGATGTGCGATGTGTTGCTGGCGTCAGAGCACGCGAAATTCGCCGATACGCATGCCCGCGTCGGCATCGTACCGGGATGGGGGCTGTCGCAGAAGCTCTCCCGCCTGATTGGCATCAGCCGCGCCAAGGAATTGTCCTTCACGGGAAATTTCCTTGATGCGCACACGGCGGAACGCTGGGGTCTTGTCAATCGCGTCTACGAAGCAGACGAACTCGTGCCGGCGGCGATGAAGCTGGCGCACGATATGTGCGGTTCGCAGCCAGACCTGCTGAAACAGTACAAGGCGCTGATTGATGACGGCTATGGCATGAACTTCGCCGCCGCGCTGAAGGAAGAGGTCAAGCGTTCCATCGCCCATTCGGAATCCGTCACGGCAGACGCAGTGGAAGAGGCTCGCAAACAGGTTACCGCGCGCGGTCGCGACCAGCAGGGATAAATATCATGAGAGATGTTGTAATCTGTGAACCAGTTCGCACGGCCGTTGGCGGTTTTGGAGGGGCATTCAAAACGGTTCACGCGCACGAGATGGCGGCTCATATTGTCAGTGAGCTGATGGCGAGGACCAAGCTACCGGCTGAAGTCGTGGAGGACTGCATCTTTGCGCAATGCTACCCGACGATGGAGGCTCCGGCCTTTGGGCGCATGATTGCGCTTGATGCCGGGCTGACGACATCCACCGGTGGCTATCAGATTGACCGTCGGTGTGGGTCTGGCCTGCAGGCTGTGATCAACGCCGTCATGCAGGTGGCGACGGGCGCGAATGATGTGATCATCGCGGGTGGCGCAGAGAGTATGTCGAATGCGCCTTTCTTCTCCATCGACATGCGCTGGAACATCAAAGGCGATGGCTTGATGCTGCATGACGGTCTGTCACGCGGGCGCTACACGGCAGGCGGAAAGCACCATCCCGTGCCAGGTGGCATGATCGAGACGGCGGAGAATTTGCGTCGTGATTACCAGATCACACGCGAGGCACAGGACCAGTTCGCCTACAATTCCCACATGAAAGCGGCAGCGGCCCAGAAGGCCGGAAAGTTCTCAGAAGAAATCATTCCGTACACCGTGAAAGGTCGCAAGGCGGACACGGTGGTGGACAGTGACGAACATGTCCGTGCGGACTCCTCGCTGGAGAAGCTCTCCACATTGCGCGCGATCCGGGGCAGGGTGGATGATCAGTCTACGGTGACGGCAGGCAACGCGTCGGGCCAGAATGATGGCGCGGCTGCGTGCATCGTTTGTACGCGAGAAGCCGCCGAGAAGTACGGTCTGAAACCGCTCGGGCGCCTCGTTTCATGGTCAGTGGCAGGNGTAGGCCCCGAAGTCATGGGCATCGGTCCTGTTCCGTCGACTCAGAAGGCGTTGAAGACGGCAGGTCTTGAACTGAAGGACNTTGACGTTATCGAGCTGAACGAGGCCTTCGCGGCGCAGGTGCTGGCCTGTACCAAGGCGCTGGAATTCTCCGATGATGACATGGACCGGCTCAATGTGAACGGTTCGGGCATCTCGCTCGGCCATCCGGTTGGCGCGACGGGCGTACGCATNCTGACCACGATGCTGCGGGAAATGGAGCGCCGCGANGCTCGATACGGCCTGGAGACCATGTGCATTGGAGGTGGGCAGGGGCTCGCCGCCGTGTTTGAACGGGTGGATTAGAACGCTTCTTCGATCGGTGATCTGGTTCTGAGCGCGATGGACACCGCGATGATGAAGAAGGCGAGGCTGACCACAAAGAGTGCCGCAGCGGACATATGGACCAACGCCATCGTTTGAGCGGTNCTGNCCACTTCACGCGTTTCCATAATCATCTGTTGTCGAAGCACATGCGCGACAGTCCGCGTAGCCTGTTCCATGAGTGCTGCGCCAAGGTGCAGAAAGCCGAATACGCTGGCCGCTGTNGAGGGGCGGACTTGCAGAATGAGCATATGCACGAGGCCATAGGCTACAAAAACCAATCCCGACAGGAGGCCTTGTGGCAAGGTCGAAGCGAGAGTGGCAGTTCTGGCGAAGTCGTCCATGTTGGGTGAGATGAGGAACGGTAAGACCGCGCCGGAAAGTGCAACGACGCCTGCAGATATGAACCAGGATGTGGGAAGGCTGTGTCTCAATTTTTCNNGTCCNNNTTTCCGCANCTTTCAGACATGANTAGTAGCATCCACCGTAAAATGCCGTTATGTCCAGCATCGGCCACGCGGGCGTGGCGAAATTGGTATACGCAAGGGACTTAAAATCCCTCGGCCGCAAGGCCTTGCCGGTTCGAGCCCGGCCGCCCGCACCACAGTACTTGCTCCCTTCAATTGTTAGGCCGCGATAGCGCCGGNTTNTCNCGTTTCTGGTACACGANTTGCATGTTTCTCCCCTGAGAGGAGAATATCATGTACCCTGCCACNCTNTCNTGCCGNCGCCCGAANCTTCAGCTTNTACGNCTGTCCGGCACCTGNCTGACGCCGNTGAAANCGGCCGGTTCATGCCAAAAGCGCATAGAGCCTATCTCGGGTTTCGGGGAACAAAAGGTCAATCCCAATCATATCTAGAGGGCAACACGACGAGATTTCACAAGGAATTGCCCCATGTTTCGCGCCTTTATCGCTTCCACCGCCCTTGGCCTGATGGCCTTGCCTGCCCTTGCTGGCCCTGAGGCCGAAGCCGTCATCGAGGGCGCTGCGCAGAGCATCGCCGANCCCCACAAGGGCCGGGAGACGCTCCGCCAGTCAATGGATNTGAATACNGTTGCGAANTTTACGCTCGGCAANTACGCGCGCCGNGTCTCGGATGAGGATCGTGCCCGCTTTGCCGAAGCGTTCGAGACTTATTTGCTGGAGAGCTTTGAAGACCAGCGTGAGAAATTTGAAGACGCCAAGATCACCGTGATCGGTTCAAAAGACCGCTCGCCGACAGATTCTGTCGTGGAAACGCGCGTTGAGCGTTCCGGTGAAGANGCTCAGACCGTGCGCTGGCGCGTTATTGAGAAGAATGGNGANTGGCGCGTNGTNGANGTTGAGGTGCTTGGCCTCTGGCTCGCCATTGAGCAGCGTGCGCAGATTGCGGCGATCATGGACAAGCCCCGCGCAACCATCGATGACGCGATCAAGGCCCTCGATTCCTGATCAGGCGGCTTCGTCNACGGTTTCTTCTTCCAGTTCGTCGGTACGATCCTGACGATCTGATGCGTCGCCAATCGTGAACAGGTCCGCCTCGCGGCTCAGCCAGTCGGCAAGTTCATCATCCGGCACGCCCAGAATGCGCAGCATGTCCGCAACCATCTCTATGCCTTTCGGTTCACTGGCAACGAGGTGGGCGCGGACATTGAGTTCCAGATAATTGTCCAGATCCTGTAGTGTCTCTACCGCGACAAGGCGGATGAGATCCGGGAACCTGCGTTGAATGCCGGGCGTCACTTCTTTCGAAACTTCAAATCGCGCTTTCCCGAGCACAACTGCGCGGGCATTGCTGCCACCAATAGCGTCCATCAGTTTCATGTTGGACGCGTCTCCGAACGAAACATTGTAGCCGTCCGCAACGGCGGACAGGAACCGGTCCGGGTCGCCATCTGTCGCGATATAGGGAATCTTGAAGTCCGCGAGCGCGTCTACGGCGAGGCGGCCCGCTGCTGTCATGCCAATGACGATCACCGGGCGCTCCCCAGCGGGTTCGCTGGACGTTTCCATTGTAACCTGTTTGCGCCGGGCGAGTTCGCGAGACAGCTTGCCGCCCAGAATGGCCCAGCTTGGGGCGAGCGCCAGCGACAGGGCAATGGCTGCGATGAGGCTGCCCATCAGGGCAGGGGGCATATTGGTGGTGACGGCCGAAATCGACAGGATAACCAGCGTGAATTCCGAGCCCTGTGCCAGCAGTGTTCCGAGCTGGGTGGCGCCCGGAACGCTCCACCCATTGACGCGCGCCGCAATATAGCCGAGCGCCGACTTCACGATCAGGATACCGAATGCGCCGACCACGACCAATGGCAGATTTCTCAACAGGCCCGGCAGGTCAATCGACAAGCCGACGCTGATGAAGAAGAAGGACAGGAGCAGTCCCCGAAACGGCCCCATCTCGGTTTGAACCTGATGCCGGAATGGCGTGCCAGAGACCGCGAGACCAGCCAGGAATGCGCCAAGNGTCAAAGACAGACCGATGACCGCTGTCGCGCAGGCCGCCGCCAGAACCAGCAACAGCGTGAAGGCCGTAAAGGCTTCTTCATTGCGTGTTGCTGCCAGCGTACGGAACACCGGATTGAGCAGGTATCTGGAGAACAGCATGGCCGCTCCGAAGGCGATCAAGGCCTGAACGAAGGCAAGACCGAGCGATGCGAAGAGCGGTACGGCGCCCCCATTCAGCACATAATCAGACACAAGTCCGGCAAGACCGGCTGCACCTGCTTCCCCCTCACCGAGGGATGTGGCGAAGATCATCAGGAAGATCGCGACAATATCCTGGAAAATCAGGACATGCGTGGCCGTTCGCCCGATAGGGCAGGAGTTCTGTTCCCGCTCTGTCAGAATGCGCGCGACGACGGCGGTGGAAGACAGGCCGAGGCTGAGGCCAACGGCGATGGCAATGGGCCATGAGATACCAAGCATGTAGAGCGCGCCGGAACTGATCAGGCCAGTCAGCAATAGATGCGCGGGAGCGAGCCCCAGAAGGTCGCCGCGGCTTTCCTTCAGTTCCCTGAGTGAGACGTGCATGCCGATATCGAACAGCAGGAACACCACGCCAAGTTCGGCCAGAAGGTGAGTGCCGCCACTTTCATGGATAAGATCGAGCATGCCCGGCCCAATCAGGATGCCAGCAAGCAGGTATCCCACAATGGGGCTGAGATTGAGCGCGCGGGAAACGAGCGCTGCCGCTGCCCCGAAGCCCAGCAAGGTGATCGCGGGGACGAGAGCGCCGACGGCGTCTGCAGGACTCAATTCAGCGGCCATTGGCAGGCTCTTCCAATATGTTGTGAAATTCGATGATACCCCCAACGTAAGGGAAGTCGCCCAAAAATAAAGGCCGCCAGTTCCCTGGGGAACCAGCGGCCTTCACCAGGCCCAGCACGAAGGAGGGCAAGTCTCGCGCAGGGCTTGAGAAGAAAGTTACTGAACCTCTAGAGGCTTTTCGCGAGGGTCAGGACCACGCGCTCGTCGGCGATGCCCGTGTCATCGATGTCAGTATCCCAGTAGCGCACATCAATATCGATGCCGACTGGCGTCGAGTAGGTGCCGCCCAGCGACCAGTTGGTGTAGTCGCCGCCACCATCGAAAGAGTAGTTACCCACCGAGACGTCCGCCGAGAAAACGTCTGTGAAGGCATACCCTGCGGAACCTTCGATGTAGATGTTCTCATTGTCCGGGTCCCAATAGACCGCGCCGCCGACTTCCACGCCACCTTCAAATGCATACCCCAATGCAGCTTGAAGTTCGACGAAGTCCAGGTCTTCATCTTCCGAGTCCGGATAGGAGTAGTAGATGACGCCCAGATCCCAGGACACGCCATTGGAAAACTCGCTGGCCACGCCCGCATAGAAATCCAGTTCGACGTTGGTGTCGGAGCCGTCTTCGAAATCGACGTTCGACGCCCAGGTGCCCGCGTANAAGATGCCGTTCGCGTAATCGAAGCNACCAGAGATGGCCATGTCCTCATTGGACTGAGAGACGCCACGCCAGACATAATCCGTGCTGAGAGCGACGTTGCCGGACCATTCTCCCTCCGCCGCTGCAGTGCCAGCTACTGCCAACATTGCCGCAACGGCGACCCCTGCGCGTAAAAGCTGTTGTTTCATGTTATTTATTCCCCGTTCTTGAATCGCGCTGTGACCAGCGCCACAGACAGGATGACGCGCCTTGAACGGGGATCGGAAACAAAAATATGGAGGTTGCGGACCGGGAAACGGATCGCCAGCTTTTTAGGCACGCAGGCACGGGAATGCCTCAGAAACGTGCTGGTGCGCCTTCGGATTAACGCGCCGTCAATGGCGCGTAACCGAGATGGGTTCCCGCATCCACAAGCAAGGTTTCCCCGGTGACGTGGCGTGAAGCGTCGGACAGGAAAAACAGCGCAGAATCGGCAATATCGTCGGGTCCGCTGGCGGCATTCAGGGGTGTCGCTGCGGCAACAGAGGCCTCCATTCGCTGGTATTGTTCCTCATCCATCTTGTCCTTGAACCAACGAGTGCCGATGAAGCCGGGACAGATGGCATTAACCCGAATCTGCGGGGCGAGCGCGCGCGCCAGTGACAATGTCATCGTGTTCAGCGCCCCTTTTGTGGCCGCGTAGGCAACCGATGACCCGATGCCCGTGACGCCTGCAATGGAGGATGTGTTCAGCACTGTGGCGGCTCTGCCAGTCTGGCGATGGCTTTCAACAAGCAGTGGTTTGCAGGCTTGCATCATAAGGAATGGCCCGGCCACGTTGACCGCATAGAGGTGCAGGAAGTCATCCTTTGTCAGCGCATCAAGATCGGCATGGTCGCGCGCATGTTTTGTTGTACCGGCATTGTTGACGAGAATGTCGAGACGGCCCGCTTGCGTGGCTGCGTCGGCCAGCTTGCGACAGCCCTCCTCAGTTGAAACGTCTGCCTGGACCAGTCTCGACTGGGAGCCGAGTGCCTGACAGTCTGCTGCGGTCGCTTCACCATCTTCGACCGACCTGGCGCAATTGATGATGACGTCTGCGCCGCGTTCCGCCAGCTTCAGGGCGATGGATCGCCCAAGTCCAGTTGCCGAACCCGTGACAATGGCTTTGCGTCCTGCGAGGTCCTTTTGAGCTGTCATTGCGATATCTCCCTTGAGTTTGTCGTGTCTATCCACAGAAACTAAGGGCCCACCTATAATAGTGGCAACAGGTTTCACGGATTTGGGCAAGAAAGCGGAAACCCATTCCCGCTAGGGGTTCAGACGGGAACGGAGTCTTCACATAATGTCGCTTTCCGCGAGCCGGATTATTCAGCGCTTTCAGGGGAACGCTCAGCGCGCCCGGGCCGATGCACGCCAGATCGCGATGGAGATGTGCTCCCGCGCCCCAAAGAACGACATCGAGGCTGCGTCACTCCTGGATTTCAATGCGCGTATGGTGGGGGCCGACCCGGATTGGGATTTGCGGTTTAGCCGTATCATGGCCGATTACGTGCTGACACGAAATGCGGCTGACGGGGCGCTGACACAGGCCAATCTGGACTGGTTATCCGGCCGGGCGATTCCGAGAGGCATATTCCAGCATCGAAATCTGCTGGGTCTGTGGACGCGCCTGCTCGCCAAGGCGACGATCGTGCCGCCGGGCTTCGCATACACACTGTGCGAGAGCGTTTGTACGCATATGGTGAGGGAAGGCGGCGCGCGCGCAGATACGGTAAAATGGCTGCGCCAGGTTTTGGCGCTTCGCGCAACAGAGGCTGAGCCCTGGGTTTCGCGCGAAGAAGCGATGCTGCTCATGCGCACCGCCGAGGAATTGTCCACTTGCGACAATGATGCGTCGTGGAGCGATCTCTATGCGCGCGCCTTCGGGAACTATCTTGTCGTTCAGGCACATCCCAACCCGGCAAATGAACCCAATTCGCTAAGTCGGAAATTCTGGCTGAATCCAGAAGAGCCGCATCCCGGCAAATATGTCGGATGCATCGCAGCCGGTCTCGACAAGGGCCAATGGTTTGCCCGAATGAGCAAGCGGCCTGAAGCAGCGCGCAAGGCTCGTGAAGTGGCTGGGCAGGCTGCAGACAAGCTGGCGGCCAAATCCGACAAATCATCCCTGTGGAGCCGAATTTCGTCCGGCTCTCAATCAAGCAGCGTTGCAGAGGCACTGGTTGACTTCCTTAACCGGGAAGCGCCAGGCTTGATGGAAGGACTGGTTATCGCGGCCCGCTGACGGGAGGCCATCGACATGCTCTTGTTGAATCTGATTGTCGCAGGTGTGCTCGTATCCATCTGCTTTGCGGTTCACTTCGCAGGTCTTGTCGGTCTTTCTGCGCTTATCCGCAAAAGGGGTGATACGCATGTAAACCTGTCGACAGTGGCGGGGCAGGGCGTCGCCATCTTCTTTATCCTGATCAGCCTGTTCGCGCTGCACTCAATAGAAATCTGGATTTTTACCTTCGCCTATCTGGCCCTCGACATTTTCCCCGATGTCGAAACTGCGGTCTATTATTCGACCACCACATTCACCACGGTGGGCTATGGTGATGTCGTGGTCGACAAAGGCTGGAGGATGCTGGGGGCAGCAGAATCTGTCATCGGCTTTCTGCTTCTGGGCTGGTCCACGGCGTTCCTTGTTTCAGTGTCGGCGCGCGTGCGCAGCTTTGAGGCGCGGATCGAACAGCTGGATGACGATTAGTCGGACTCTGTTTCCGGTCGCATCAGGAACCGCGCTCCGGCCACTGCCAGCCCAACCAGAACCAGTCCGCCCAGAACCAGAGTTTCTGGTTGCGCGCCGAGATACTCGAAATATTGCGTATAGCCATGGATCGTCAGGAAGACGATCGATGTGATGGACAGGAAGCTGTTGCGGCGGGTCTTGAAGATGACAATCGCCAGTGCAGCGACCCAACCAAGCGTAAAGACGTAGTCCGGGATCGACATGGCCGCTTCGCGCCATTCAGAACGCTCGGACCAACGGTCAGGTGCGAACCAGTGTTCACCCACCCGGTCGCCCCAGAGCGAGCCGACCCAGAATGCAAAGTTTACCATGAACATGGCTGTCCGTGCGGCGATGGTCGTCATATTGCGCCAGGCGTCTCCCAGCCGTTCACGCGCGTGATAGAGCCCCGCTGACAGGAGGCTGAAGACAATGATAGTGATCGTCGGTTCTTCGACAAACAATGCATAGCTCGCGTGCCAATAGCCCGTGCCCGAACCGAGGATTGCGCCGAGCGACAGCACTGCGAACGCGGCCAGCAGGGCGGATCGAAACCATATGGCTGACGCCGTCATCACGACGGCAATAAGGACCGTCGGCATCGTTCCATCATCGACTTCCCGGAATTCCCAACCGATCCAGCCTGCAACGCCCAGCGTCCCCATCAGGGTGAGAGCGCTGCCCAGTGTTTTCAGGGAGTTGCCCGTGGCGCTGCGGCGCAGGAATTCCGCTCCGCCCAGCGCAAGCAGGGCCAGAAACAGGCCGGTCCCAGCGTTCGGAACGAGTGCAATCGTGCCACCGGCAACAGAGATGGCCCCGAAAATAAGGAGAATGTTGACCAGCAAGCCTGTTTTCGGCTCCGGCAGCGCGAAGCCCTTCAGCCGTGCGGCTTCGGCGTCGTCGATCTGGCCGTTTTTCATCAAGGCGTCGAGGTCCAGTGTAATCCGGGACATGGGTTTTACCTCCATAAAGTGAGCGCTTACTAACATATCTGCGTCAACCTGACAACCGACTTCACCTATGGGAATTGTGGACATCACCGTGCGAGCGGCTTAGTGCAGTCGCTGAAAGACTTTGCAATGGATCGAGGCAGCATGTTCAAAAAGATTCTGATCGCCAACCGTGGGGAAATTGCAGTTCGGGTCATCAAGACCTGCAGACGGCTCGGCGTGCAGACGGTTGTCGTCTATTCTGATGCCGACGCTGACTCCATGGCCGTCGAAATGGCAGACGAGGCGATCCATATCGGTCCGTCACCTGCCGCAGAATCCTACCTCGTTGCCGACAAGATCATCGACGCCGTGCGCCAGACCGGCGCCGAAGCCATCCATCCGGGCTTTGGCTTCCTGTCAGAGAACCCGGCCTTCGCCAAACGTCTTGAAGAAGAGAAGATCGGCTGGATCGGCCCGAATGCCTACGCAATCGAGGCAATGGGCGACAAGATCAGCTCCAAGAAACTTGCTGCTGATGCTGGCGTGTCGACCGTTCCGGGACATATGGGCCTGATCGAGGATACCGCCGAAGCCGTCAAAATTTCCAAGGAAATCGGCTACCCGGTAATGATCAAGGCGTCCGCCGGTGGTGGTGGCAAAGGCATCCGTGTGGCTGCCAACGACAAGGAAGTCGAAGAAGGGTTCCCGGCTGTTAAGGCCGAAGCGAAGTCTTCATTTGGCGATGACCGCGTCTTCATCGAGAAGTTCATCCTAGAGCCGCGCCACATCGAAATTCAGGTGCTCGGCGACAAGCACGGCAACTGCATCTACCTGAATGAGCGTGAATGCTCGATCCAGCGCCGTAACCAGAAGGTTATCGAAGAGGCGCCTTCGCCGCTGCTGGACCCTGAAACCCGCAAGAAAATGGGTGAGCAAGCCGTCGCGCTGGCGAAGGCTGTGAACTATGACAGCGCCGGTACGGTGGAGTTCGTCGCATCTGGCGCGGACAAGGGGTTCTATTTCCTCGAAATGAACACCCGTCTTCAGGTGGAGCACCCGGTTACCGAGCTGATCACGGGCGTTGACCTTGTCGAACAGATGCTGCGCGTGGCCTATGGTGAGACGCTGAAGCTCAAACAGTCCGATATCAAGATCAATGGCTGGGCCGTGGAAAGCCGCGTCTATGCCGAAGACCCCTATCGCAACTTCCTGCCATCCATTGGCCGTCTGAAGCGCTTCCATGCGCCGGAAGAGGGCGAATTGGCTGGCGGGACAGTCCGCATGGATTCCGGTGTCCGCGAAGGCGACGAAATCTCCATGTTCTACGACCCGATGATCGCCAAGCTGATCACGCACGGCAAGGATCGCGATCAGGCGCTGGACGTGCACGGCGAGGCGCTCGACCGGTTCCACATTGAAGGCATTCAGGACAACATGCCCTTTATTGCGGCCGTGATCGACGAAAAGCGGTTCCGTTCCGGCAAGATCACGACGGCCTACATCAAGGACGAGTTCCCGGAAGGCTTTGACGGCGTTGAGCCAACTGAAACGCAGGTGACCCAGCTGATCTGCGCGGCGGCGTACGTGCATGGTTTCATGACGCGCCGGGCCTCTGACACAAGTGGCCGCATCGCGCCTCAAGCGGAAGCGCGCCGAGAATGGGTCGTTATCTTGGGTGACAAGCATTATCCGGTGACGCTGGATCTTGGCGATGTGGGCGAAGCGGAGATCACCATTGATGGCGGCAAAACGCACACGCTGGTGACGCCTTGGCATCCAGGTCAGCACCTTGTTGAGGGTCTGTTGGATGGTGAGCCGTTTGCGGTGAAGTTTGCAGACCGCACTGAGGGCTATCTCTTCCGTCATCGCGGCGTGGCGCTTCGCGCGTTGGTCTGCACACCAAAAGTCGCTGATTTGCATTCCCGCCTGCCGGAGAAGGAAAAGCCGGACACATCCAAGCTGATCATGTCTCCGATGCCGGGCCTCGTCGTGTCGATCGATGTCGAGATCGGCCAGGAGGTCCAGGAAGGCGAGGCGGTTTGCGTGGTCGAAGCGATGAAGATGCAGAATATCATCCGCGCCGAAGCCAATGGTACCGTGAAAGCCATCAATGTCGGCGCTGGCGACAGCGTTGCAGCCGACGAGATCATGGTCGAATTCGACTAGGTTGAAAACGCCCATCTGGCGAACTTATTAACCCTGCCCTAACCAAATTGGCGCGGATATCTCGCCAGTGGGGCAGGGGAAACGTTTACGAGTCTTTCCTTGACCTGACCGCTGGCGCGAAGAAAATGCGCCAGTCTTTCGCAGTGGAAGCAAATCAAGGGGGCCGAAATGGTCAGTTTTCCAGACGCAGTAAAAATGTTCTTCAGTCGCTATGTGGATTTTCAGGGTCGTTCACAGCGCTCTGAATACTGGTGGGTTGCTCTGTTCAATGTGATCGTGTTCGGCGTTCTTGCCGTGCTCGCGTTCGGGCTTGGCGGCAATTTCGAAACCGGTGAGATGAATCCGTTGGGCATGATCTTCTTTGCAGTTATGGGGCTTTATGCGCTCGCAATCATCATTCCGAGCATTGCTCTGTTCATTCGTCGCCTGCACGACATCAATCAGACGGGCTGGATTTATCTCGGCCTCGTGATTGCCGGCTTTATTCCGTTCATCAACTTCCTGGCCTCGATCGCCCAGATCGTGATCGCCTGCATCCCAGGCACGGTTGGCCCGAACAAGTACGGCCCGGACCCGAAAAATCCGACGGCTGGCGCGGCTGACACATTCGTCTAGTCGACCGGAACAATCCAATTTCCAGAAGAGCCGGGCAGTTGTCCGGCTCTTTTTTGTTGCATGTATTTATCGTTTATTGATAAGGACGCGAGACGCTGAATGCTGCCAGTGTGCGTGTTTCGCCCGATATAGGAGACTGAACCCATATGGACATGAGATATGTCCTCTTGTCGTCAAAAGGCCGAATTGGCTCGCGCACCTTCCTGCGCGGCTTGTCGGTCATTACGGCTGCTTTCATTCTGGTGCAGATCGCCAACACGTTCATATCGCCCATGTTCGGCATTCTCTTCTATCCGATGGTCTATGTGTATGTGTGCCTGTTCTCGAAGCGCCTGCATGATGCGGGGCATTCGGGCTGGTTTTATCTTCTGTTTCTGATCGGGTATGCGGTTGTCACCAGCGTCGTCAGCGCCCTGTTGATGCCCGTCCTGTCGCCTGAGGCGTTTGCATTGTATGCGGAGTTCGGAAACGATCTCGCTGCTGCGATGGAAGCGCTGACGGAGAACATTCAGGAGTTCGAGCGTCTGACGGCCTTGACCTCGCTGGCCAGCTTCCTGCTGACCACCGCATTGCTTGGCTTCATCGCCGCGCGCCTGCCCACCGATGCGGGACCCAACAAGTACGGACCGCCCACGTCGGGCACACCGATGACTCCCCCCACTTCCTGATCCTCTGAAGGAGCCGACCGGATATGACCCATCATACGACAACACCGATTGATCCGCACCGGCCCTGGATTCGGGATGAGCGCGATGACCCGTCCCGGATGAACTGGGTACAGACCTTGTTCAATCCGTTCGGCATGACGGGCAAACTGCACTTCAGTCGCGCCTGGACATTCATGTTCATGGGGCGACTGCTGCTATTCATTGTGCCGGTTTTCGGCGTGTCCATTGCGACGATGGCGGGAGCGGATCTCAGCTCAGCCTGGCAACCGATCAAATCGATCGGGGTGCCGCTGCCAGCGCTTTTGGTGCCCTTCTTCTTTTTCACGATTGTCACTGAGTTCACATCCTGGGTGGCTCATGTACGTCGTTTCGCGGAAGCGAACCGGTCGACTCTGAAGGCGGCGATCGTATTGATTCCGCTGACGCTCGGCCTGATCGGATTCGCGCTCGGGGTTATGGGTGGCGTGTCTCAGTACGAGGCCCAACAGGGACAGTCTGCACAGGCGCCGGTCGAAACCGTCACGGATGAAACGGCTGATGGTGCGGCCGCTGACGCCGCACCGACAGAAGCAGCCGAACAGGCCCCGGCGCAGAACCGCGGCCGCAGAGGTCCGCCGCCAACGCCAGCGGAGATGGCCCTTGGCGCGGGTATGGGCCTCGCCATGCCGCTGTGGGCCCTGTCATCTTTCTTCGTCATGCTGTGGACGCTGCTTCATGTGGCACGCCTGCCGAATGGCGGCGTTGGCGGGTTTCGCAC
>NZ_NHCK01000039.1:0-28472 GCF_002172815.1 Hyphomonas sp. TMED31
CGCCCCCCAAGAAAAAAGGCCGCCCCGGATGGGACGGCCTTGTCTCGGTCTTGCCTGATGGGGGCAAGTCTTACTTTTTGATCGCGGAGACCACGCCGGCGCCGACGGTACGGCCACCTTCGCGGATCGCGAAGCGCAGGCCCTGGTCCATGGCGATTGGCTGGATCAGCTCGACGTCCATTTTGACGTTGTCGCCTGGCAGAACCATTTCCTTGTCGGCCGGCAGGGTCACAACCCCCGTCACGTCCGTCGTACGGAAGTAGAATTGCGGACGATAGTTGGAGAAGAACGGCGTGTGACGGCCACCCTCTTCTTTCGTCAGGATGTAGGCTTCTGCCTCGAACGTGGTGTGCGGCGTGATGGAGCCTGGCTTACACAGGACCTGACCACGCTCAACGCCTTCACGGTCGATACCGCGCAGCAGCGCACCAATGTTGTCGCCAGCCTGGCCCTGGTCGAGCAGCTTGCGGAACATTTCAACGCCGGTACAGGTCGTTTTCACGGTGTCGCGGATACCGACGATCTCGATTTCCTCACCCACCTTGATGACGCCCTGCTCAACGCGGCCGGTCACAACCGTACCCCGGCCGGAGATCGAGAACACGTCCTCGACCGGCATCAGGAATGGCTTGTCCAGCGGACGCTCTGGCGTCGGGATGTAGTCGTCGACAGCCGCCATCAGCTCGAGAACTTTCTCTTTGCCGATATTGTCGTCGCGGCCTTCAACAGCTGCCAGCGCAGAGCCGGCTACGATCGGAATGTCGTCGCCCGGGAAGTCGTAGGAAGACAGCAATTCGCGAACTTCCATCTCGACCAGTTCGAGCAGCTCTTCATCGTCAACCTGGTCAACCTTGTTCAGGAAGACAACCAGGGCCGGCACGCCGACCTGACGCGCCAGCAGGATGTGCTCGCGGGTCTGTGGCATCGGGCCATCAGCCGCGTTCACAACCAGGATCGCGCCGTCCATCTGGGCAGCACCCGTGATCATGTTCTTGACGTAGTCAGCGTGTCCCGGGCAGTCCACGTGGGCGTAGTGACGGTTTTCCGTCTCATATTCCACGTGCGCCGTGTTGATCGTGATGCCGCGGGCTTTCTCTTCCGGCGCGGAGTCGATGTCCTCATAGGACCGCTTCTCACCACCGCCCTGCTCTGCAAGCGTCATCGTGATCGCTGCTGTCAGCGTCGTCTTGCCGTGGTCAACGTGGCCAATCGTGCCGATGTTGACGTGCGGCTTGTTGCGTTCAAACTTTGCCTTGGCCATCGGGCCTCTCCTTTAGTCTAAATTCAGGGCCGGATATCCGGCCACAATTGCTTAAGAACCAGCGACTTCCGAAATGATCTTCTGGGCTTCGGCACGNGGCACTTCATCATAGTGATCGAAGAGCATCGTGAACTGGGCGCGACCCTGCGACATGCCGCGAAGGTCAGACACGTAACCAAACATGTTGACCAGCGGGACGAAGGCCTTGATCGCGACAGCGTTGCCGCGTGGCTCGGATCCCTGNATCTGACCCCGACGGGAGTTCAGGTCACCAATCACGTCACCCATATAGTCTTCCGGCGTGACAACTTCCACTGCCATGACCGGTTCCATCAGGCGCGGATCGCCCTGGCCTTTCAGTTCGCGGAACGCAGCGCGCGACGCGATTTCGAAGGCGAGAACCGATGAGTCCACATCGTGGAACGCACCATCGACCAGCGTGGCCTTGAAGTCCGTAACCGGATAGCCAGCCAGAAGGCCGTTTTCCTTGGCGCTNTCNAGNCCNTTTTCGACGCCCGGGATGTATTCCTTCGGAACCGCACCACCGACGATCTTGCTTTCGAAGATGAAGCCAGAGCCTGATTCGAGCGGTTCGAACTCCAGTTTGACGCGAGCAAACTGACCGGTACCACCGGACTGCTTCTTGTGCGTGTAGTCGATCTCTGCNCCGCGGCCGATCTTCTCACGGTAAGCCACCTGCGGCTGACCGATATTGGCCTCAACCTTGAATTCGCGCTTCAGGCGGTCGATCAGGATGTCGAGGTGAAGCTCGCCCATGCCTTTCATGATCGTCTGACCGGATTCGTGGTTCGTCTCGACCTGGAAGGACGGGTCTTCTGCGGCGAGGCGCTGCAGACCAACCGACATCTTCTCCTGGTCAGCCTTGGATTTCGGCTCAACCGCGATCTCGATCACCGGATCCGGGAAGGTCATGGTTTCCAGAACGACTGGCTTGTTCGGATCACAGACCGTGTCACCGGTCGTGGTTTCCTTCAGGCCGGCGATGGCCACGATGTCACCTGCGAAGGCTTCCGTGATCTCGTCCTGCTTGTTGGAGTGCATCATGACCATACGGCCGACGCGCTCTTTCTTGCCCTTCGTGGAGTTCATGAAGCTGTCGCCCTTGGAGAGCGTACCGGAATAGATCCGCGTAAAGGTCAGCGTACCCATGTAAGGGTCGTTCATGATCTTGAAGGCAAGACCGGAGAATGGCTGGCTGTCGTCAGCCTTACGCTCGATGTTGCGGACTTCGTCCTCGTCGCCCGGTGCAAAGCCCATGTAAGGCGGCACGTCGAGCGGACCTGGCAGGAAGTCGATCACGGCGTTCAGCATCGGCTGGACACCTTTGTTCTTGAACGCGGAACCACACAGAACCGGCACGAAGGACAGGCTCAGCGTGCCCTTCCGGATCAGCGTGCGAAGCGTGGCTTCGTCCGGCTCGTTGCCTTCCAGATAGGCTTCCATCGCGGCGTCGTCCATTTCGACGGCGATTTCGATGAGCTCAGCGCGCATCTCTTCAGCCTTGTCCTTCAGCTCAGGACGGATGTCGCGGATTTCCCAGCTTGCGCCGAGATCTTCACCGGCCCAAACCCATTCCTTCATGGTGATCAGGTCGACATGGCCTTCCAGCTCGTTCTCAGCGCCGATCGGCATCTGGATCGGAGCCGGGATCGCACCGGTGCGGTCCTTGATCATCTCGACGCAGTTGAAGAAGTCAGCGCCGATCTTGTCCATCTTGTTGACGAACACGATGCGCGGAACCTTGTAGCGGTCAGCCTGGCGCCAAACGGTTTCGGTTTGCGGCTCAACACCGGCGTTCGCGTCCAGCACGCAGACCGCGCCGTCCAGAACAGCCAGGGAGCGCTCGACTTCGATGGTGAAGTCAACGTGTCCGGGCGTATCAATGATGTTGAAGCGGAACTTGGCTTCCTCTGGCGTGTCGCCATAGATGCCAGTCGGCGTCTTGCCGTCTTCGGTGCGGAACCAGAACGTCGTGGTCGCAGCGGACGTGATCGTGATGCCACGCTCCTGCTCCTGCTCCATCCAGTCCATCGTGGCGGCGCCATCGTGGACCTCACCGATCTTGTGAGACTTACCGGTGTAGTAGAGGATGCGTTCGGTCGTGGTCGTTTTACCAGCATCAATGTGAGCCATGATGCCGAAGTTACGATAGCGATCCAGCGTGTATTCGCGGGCCATGAGATAAACCTTCGTGTCTGGTTTCCGGGAGGAAGTTCGGAGCGATTTTCGGGCGCGTTACCCGCAATCGCTCCTCAGTTCCAGTGCTGATTACCAGCGGTAGTGTGAAAACGCCTTGTTGGCGTCTGCCATACGGTGGGTGTCTTCCCGCTTTTTCACGGCGTTGCCGCGGCCCTGGGAGGCATCCATCAGTTCGCCAGCGAGGCGCTCACGCATGGTGTTCTCGTTGCGGCCTGCAGCAGCAGCGGCCAGCCAGCGAATGGCCAGGGCCTGACGGCGCTCAGTACGGACTTCAACCGGAACCTGGTAGGTTGCACCACCAACACGGCGGGAGCGAACCTCAACAGCCGGGGCAACAGCTTCCAGTGCTTCGTGGAAAACCTCGACAGGGTTCTTCTTTGCGCGGCCTTCGACGAGGTCAAACGCACCGTAAACGATACGCTCGGCAACGGACTTTTTACCGTCGCGCATGATCTGGTTCATGAACTTGGAAACAACCACGTCCTTGAACTTCGGATCCGGAAGAACTTGGCGCTTCTCAGCGGAGTGACGACGAGACATGCTTCGGCTTCCTTATTTCGGCTTCTTCGCACCGTAGTGCGAACGACGTTGCTTACGGTCTTTGACTGGTTGGGTATCGAGGGCACCACGCACGATGTGGTAGCGCACACCCGGAAGGTCTTTCACACGGCCGCCGCGGATCAGCACCACAGAGTGCTCCTGCAGGTTGTGGCCTTCACCCGGAATGTAGCACAGCGATTCGAAACCAGACGTCAGGCGAACCTTGGCCACTTTACGAAGCGCGGAGTTCGGCTTCTTAGGCGTCGTCGTGTAAACGCGCGTGCACACGCCGCGGCGTTGTGGGCAGGCCTTGAGGGCCGGTGTCTTGGTACGCGTCGGCTTTGGCTGACGCGGCTTGCGAATGAGCTGTTGAATCGTTGGCATTCGGGCCTTCTGTCTCTTCTGATATCAAATGGCCCGATGGGCCGGTAACGGATTGTGCCCCGAATGCCGCGATTGGCCTCCGGGACGGACGAAAACTTGGGGGCCAGATTGACCGAAACCACCTGTTCCGGTGCGGCAGTCAGCCTTTTCAAGCCTTCCGCCTCTCTGGCGATTGGTGGCGTGTAAGCCTCTCAGGCGCTGGCGTCAAGGGCATGCTGCTGTCTGGCTACAGCTGTTTCGGTGCCGTGACGGTCTGGTCAAAAGGGCAAACCGATCCGCTGCACGCAGGCCGTCTCTGCATCAGACCCCTCACCCGCCCGGAGGCGGGCCTCCAGAGCCGCCAGATCAGGGTCTGTCACCTCCCCTTCCGAAGACTCGAAATCGCCGGTCCGCAACAGGTCGCGGCAGTCGCTGCGGGCCCACGAATCCAGCGTCAGGAACGCAATCACCCCAATGGCCAGCACGGCGCAGGCGGCCCCGATCATGTCTTTCCGGTCAAAATGGCTGTCTCGCATGAGGCACTCCGATGGGTCGGGACTTCCTGCCCCAAACGCAGGAAAGCCTGCCGAAACTGGCAGGCTTTCCAATTGGGTTCAAGCTGGACAGCTGGCCTATTCGGCCGGTGTCTCGGCTTCTGGTGCCGGCAGGGCGGCCGGGGTTTCCAGCGCTTCCTGCTCCTTGGCCGCAGCAGCAGCCCGCTTGGCGCGGAGCTTGTTGTCGCGATCGGCAGCCACGCGGCGGAACTGGCGGATGCCACCACCGGTACCGGCCGGGATCAGGCTGCCGACGATGATGTTCTCCTTGAGACCTTCCAGCGTGTCGACCTTGCCCATGATCGCCGCCTCGGTGAGGACGCGGGTCGTTTCCTGGAACGAGGCAGCCGACAGGAAGCTGCGGGTCTGCAGGGACGCCTTCGTGATACCGAGCAGAAGCGGAATGGCTTTCGCCTCTTCCTGGTCCTTCTTGCGGGACTTACGTACCGCTTCGTTGGCCTGTTCGAACTCGATCACGTCGACATGCTCGCCCTTGATCAGGCCCGTGGAGCCCGGATCGGTGATTTCCACCTTCTGCAGCATCTGACGCACGATGACTTCGATGTGCTTGTCGTTGATCGGCACGCCCTGCAGGCGATAGACCTTCTGCACTTCGTCGATCAGGTAGTTGGCCAGCGCCTCGACGCCCAGCGTCAGCAGGATGTCCTGCGGGGCCGGGTTACCGTCCATGAGGTATTCACCACGCTTGATGAAGTCCCCATCCTGAACGGCAAGGTGCTTGCCTTTCGGCACCAGGTAATCGATCTGCTCCCGATCTTCCTCCAGCGGAACGATGGAGACGCGGCGCTTGTTCTTGTAGTCGCGACCGTAGACGACCTTGCCGTCGACTTCCGCGATGATGGCGTGGTCCTTCGGACGACGCGCTTCGAACAGTTCAGCCACACGCGGCAGACCACCGGTAATATCCTTGGTCTTCGCACCACCGGTCGTGACACGGGCAATCGTGTCACCGGCGGCAATCGTGTCGCCGTCGCCGACAGACAGGATGGCCCCGACGGAGAGGAGATAGACCGCATCGCTGCCATTCGGCAGTTTCACCGGCTCGCCATTGTCGCCAACGATCTGGACGGACGGCTTGATGTCAGCCGACTTGGTCGCAGAGCGCCAGTCGATGATGACGCGCGAGGAGATACCCGTCGCTTCGTCTGTCTCTTCGCGAACGGACACGCCGTCGATCACGTCGACCAGCTTGATCTGTCCACTGACTTCGGAAACGATTGGCTGGGCGAATGGGTCCCAATCGGCGAGCAGCGTACCGGCTGTCACCTTCTCACCGTCTTTCACCATCAGGCGCGTACCATAGGCCGGGCGGAAGGACTGACGGGTACGGCCGTCGCCGTCCACCAGTTCCACCTGCATACGGCGGCCGACAACAACCAGCGTCTTGTCCTTGCGGGTCACGAACTCGGCATCCTTGAAGCGGATCGTGCCTTCGAAGCTCGATTCGACAGAGGACTGGTCCGCCACCTGCGCCGCACCACCGATGTGGAACGTCCGCATGGTGAGCTGTGTACCCGGCTCACCGATGGACTGGGCCGCGATGACACCAACCGCTTCACCGCGGTTGACGACAGTACCGCGCGCCAGGTCACGACCGTAGCACTGGACACAGATGCCGTTCTTGGTTTCGCAGGTCAGTGGCGAACGTGCCTTGATCATATCGACACCGGCCTTCTCGATCGTATCGGCCAGTTCTTCGTCGATATAGGTGTTGGCCGGAACGACCAGCTCGCCGTCGACATTCTTCACGTCCGTAGCCGTCACACGGCCCAGGATGCGCTCTGCCAGGGAGACGACCACGTCGGCGCCTTCCAGGACAGCAGAGATGTCGATGCCATTCTCCGTGCCGCAATCATCTTCGTTGATGATGCAGTCCTGAGCCACGTCAACGAGACGGCGGGTCAGGTAACCCGAGTTCGCCGTCTTCAGAGCCGTATCAGCCAGACCCTTACGGGCACCGTGCGTCGAGTTGAAGTATTCAAGAACGGTCAGACCTTCCTTGAAGTTCGAGATGATTGGCGTCTCGATGATCTCACCCGACGGCTTGGCCATCAGGCCGCGCATACCGGCCAGCTGTTTCATCTGGTTCTTCGAACCCCGCGCACCGGAGTCGGCCATCATGTAGATCGAGTTGACCTGGGCCTTGCGGTCGCCCTTGGCAGCCTGTGCCTCGGCGGCCGAGTCCATCATGGCGTCAGCAACCTTGTCGGTACAGGTCGACCAGGCGTCGACCACCTTGTTGTACTTCTCACCACGCGTGATCAGACCATCAGCATACTGGCGTTCGTACTCGGAAACCTGTTCCTTGGTTGCGTCGACCAGTTTCTGCTTGGCGGCCGGGATGACCATGTCATCCTTGCCGAACGAGATGCCGGCTTTCGCAGCTTCGCGGAAGCCCAGCTCCATCATCTTGTCACAGAAGATCACCGTCGCCTTCTGTCCGCACAGGCGATAGACCTCGTCGATGATCTTGGAGATCGTCTTCTTGGTCATCGTCGTGTTGACGAGGTCAGGCTGGATGCCCTTCATGCGCGGCAGGATGTTGGCGATCATGAAGCGACCCGGCGTGGTGTCGATCACGCGGCGCCACGGATTGCCCTCATCATCCACGCCCTCATACATCGCCTTCACCTTGGAGTGCAGGCTGACGAGGCCGTTGTCGATGGCTTGTTCGATCTCTGCGACGTCCGTGAACATCATGCCCTCGCCCGGCTCGCCATCGCGGTCCAGGGACAGGTAGTAGAGACCCAGAACAATGTCCTGAGACGGAACGATGATCGGCTTGCCGTTCGCTGGCGACAGGATGTTGTTGGTGGACATCATCAGGACGCGCGCTTCCAGCTGGGCCTCAAGGCTCAGCGGCACGTGCACGGCCATCTGGTCACCGTCAAAGTCGGCGTTGAACGCGGCACAGACCAGCGGGTGAAGCTGGATGGCCTTGCCTTCGATCAGCTTCGGCTCGAATGCCTGGATCCCCAGACGGTGCAGCGTCGGCGCGCGGTTCAGCAGAACCGGGTGCTCGCGGATCACCTCGTCCAGGATATCCCAGACTTCCGGCTTTTCCTTCTCGACCAGCTTCTTCGCCGCCTTGACCGTACCGGCCAGGCCCTTGGCGTCGAGGCGCGCATAGATGAACGGCTTGAACAGTTCCAGCGCCATCTTCTTCGGCAGGCCACACTCGTGCAGCTTCAGGCTCGGGCCAACCACGATGACCGAACGGCCGGAATAGTCGACGCGCTTACCGAGCAGGTTCTGACGGAAGCGGCCCTGCTTGCCTTTCAGCATGTCGGACAGCGATTTCAGNGGGCGCTTGTTGGTGCCCGTGATGGTNCGGCCGCGACGGCCATTGTCGAACAGGGCGTCGACNGATTCCTGCAGCATCCGCTTTTCGTTCCGGATGATGATGTCCGGCGCGCGAAGCTCCATCAGGCGCTTCAGGCGGTTGTTCCGGTTGATCACCCGGCGATACAGGTCGTTGAGGTCAGAGGTCGCGAAGCGGCCACCGTCCAGCGGCACCAGCGGGCGCAGATCCGGCGGGATCACCGGGATGACCTGCATGATCATCCATTCCGGCTTGGCGCGCGACATCAGGAAGGCGTCGACCACTTTCAGGCGCTTCGACAGCTTCTTCGTCTTCAGTTCGGACGTCGACTCGGCGAGTTCCTCGCGCAGCGTCTCGGCCAGAACNGGCAGGTCCAGGCCCTGAAGCAGTTCGCGGATGGCTTCCGCACCAATCATGGCGGTGAACGCGTCCTCGCCAAGCTCGTCCTGCTTGTCCATGTATTCTTCTTCGGTGAGCAGCTGCAGCGGCTCAAGCTCGGTCAGGCCCGGCTCGACCACGATGTAGCTCTCGAAGTAGAGCACGCGCTCCACATCCTTCAGCGCCATGTCCAGCAGCGCGGAAATCCGGGACGGCAGCGACTTCAGGAACCAGATGTGGGCAACCGGTGCAGCCAGGTCGATGTGGCCCATGCGCTCNCGGCGCACGCGCGCCAGGGTCACTTCAACGCCGCACTTCTCACAGGTGATGCCGCGATACTTGATGCGCTTGTACTTGCCGCAGAGGCACTCATAGTCCTTCGTCGGTCCGAAGATACGGGCACAGAAAAGACCGTCCCGCTCCGGCTTGAAGGTCCGGTANTTGATGGTTTCAGGTTTCTTGATCTCGCCCGAAGACCAGGACCGGATCTTTTCCGGGCTGGCAATCGAGATCCGGATCGCCTCAAAAGTCGGCGACGGGGTATTCGGGTTGAAAATGCTGGCGACGTCCTGGCGCATGGGTGTCTGCTCCTTGGGTGGGCGGTTGTTATGGGGCTGGCGGGCCCCTGCCCTATGAAATCTCAGTTTCGACCGATCTGCCCCGCCAGTCCAGCGGGGCAGTCCGGTTTGGTATCAGCTCTACTCGGCGGCGACGGGGGCTTCCTCGTCACTATCGCCATCACTTCCTTCCTCGATCAGCTCGACGTTCAGGCCGAGGGACCGCATCTCCTTGACGAGCACGTTGAAGCTTTCCGGAATACCGGCTTCGAACGTATCGTCGCCGCGGACGATGGCCTCGTAGACCTTGGCGCGACCGGCCGTGTCGTCGGACTTCACGGTCAGCATTTCCTGCAGCGTGTAGGCTGCGCCATAGGCTTCGAGCGCCCAGACTTCCATCTCCCCGAAGCGCTGACCACCGAACTGGGCCTTACCACCCAGCGGCTGTTGCGTAACGAGTGAGTATGGTCCGGTCGAACGGGCGTGGATCTTCTCGTCCACCAGGTGGTGAAGCTTGAGGAGATANTTGTAGCCGACGGTGACAGGACGCGAGAACTTCACGCCNGTCCGGCCATCGAACAGGTTGACCTGACCCGAGGAGTCGAGCCCGGCACGTTCCAGCATCGCGTTGATGTCGCTTTCGCGGGCACCATCGAACACCGGCGTTGCCATCGGCACACCATTGCGCAGGTTTCCGGCGAGTTCGATGATCTCGCCATCTTCCCCCGGCAGCTCCTGCTCTTCGCCATAGGCGGTCTTCAGGGCGGCGCGCAGGCCTTCCACGTCATTGTTCTGCTGGAACTCTTCGAGCGCGTTCTGGATGATCCGGCCAAGACCACGGCAGGCCCAGCCTGTGTGGGTCTCGAGGATCTGACCAACGTTCATCCGGGACGGAACGCCCAGCGGGTTCAGCACGATATCGACCGGCGTACCGTCTTCGAGGAACGGCATGTCTTCCTGCGGGTTGATCTTGGAGATAACCCCCTTGTTGCCGTGGCGACCAGCCATCTTGTCGCCCGGCTGAAGCTTGCGCTTCACGGCCAGGAACACTTTGACGACTTTCATCACGCCCGGTGGCAGGTCATCGCCGCGCTGGACCTTCTCAACCTTGTCGTTGAAGCGNGCTTCCAGCTCCTGGATCGANCCGTCGAACTGNTCNCGCAGCGCGTCGAGTTCGGCCTGTGCCTTTTCGGACTTCAGGGCGATATCCCAGAGCTGGGTCTCGGTGAGGTCTTCCAGGGAAGCGGCAGAGATCTTGCCCGGCGTGAAGCCTTTCGGCCCGGCCGCAGCTTCCTTGCCGATCAGCAGGTCGCGCAGACGGTTATAGGTGTTGCGCTCCAGGATGGCCTGTTCGTCTTCCTTGTCCTCCTGCAGCTTCTCGATCTGCTCACGCTCGATCTGAAGGGCACGCTGGTCCTTGTCGATGCCGTGGCGGTTGAAGATGCGGACATCCACAACCGTACCGGCNTCGCCCGGAGGCACACGCAGGGAGGTGTCACGAACATCGGACGCCTTCTCACCGAAGATGGCGCGGAGAAGCTTCTCTTCCGGCGTCATNGGGCTTTCGCCCTTCGGCGTGACCTTGCCGACGAGAATGTCGCCAGCCTTCACNTCGNCGCCCACGGCCNCGANGCCGGCTTCGTCGAGGTTGCGGAGNGCTTCCTCGCCGACATTCGGGATGTCGCGGGTGATTTCTTCCGGCCCCAGCTTGGTGTCACGGGCAGCGACTTCGAATTCCTCGATGTGGATCGAGGTGAAGACGTCATCCTTCACGATCCGCTCGGAGATCAGGATGGAGTCCTCGAAGTTGTAGCCATTCCACGGCATGAACGCGACGAGCACGTTCCGGCCAAGNGCCAGATCACCCAGNTCCGTCGACGGGCCGTCAGCGATGATGTCGTTCTTGGAGACNACGTCGCCCACGCGCACGATCGGGCGCTGGTTGATGCAGGAGTTCTGGTTCGAACGGCGGAACTTNGCCANGCGATAGATGTCGACGCCCGACTTGGAGCCTTCGAGATCTTCGGTGGCGCGAACCACGATGCGCAGCGCGTCGACCTGCTCGACCACACCGGAGCGGCGGGCCGTGATGGCGGCGCGGCTGTCGCGGGCCACAACGGCTTCCATGCCGGTGCCGACGAACGGCGCTTCGGACTGGACCAGCGGCACAGCCTGACGTTGCATGTTCGATCCCATGAGCGCGCGGTTGGCGTCATCGTTTTCGAGGTANGGNATCAGCGAGGCAGCNACCGAGACAACCTGTTTCGGCGACACGTCCATGTACTGGATGTCATCGCGGGAAACCATGGTCGCTTCGCCAGCCACGCGGGCGTTGACGAACTCGTTTTCCAGCTGGCCATCAGCGTCAACCGTCGCATTCGCCTGGGCGATGGAATAGATGCTCTCTTCCATGGCGGACAGNTAAACCACTTCATCGGTCTGCTTGCCGTTCACGACCTTCCGGTANGGGCTCTCGATGAAGCCGTACTTGTTGACGCGGGCATGCGTGGCCAATGAGTTGATCAGACCGATGTTCGGGCCTTCCGGCGTTTCAATCGGACAGATACGGCCATAGTGCGTCGGGTGCACGTCGCGGACTTCGAAGCCAGCGCGCTCACGCGTCAGGCCGCCCGGCCCAAGCGCGGAGAGACGACGCTTGTGCGTGATCTCTGACAGCGGGTTGGTCTGGTCCATGAACTGGGACAGCTGCGANGANCCGAAGAATTCGCGGACNGATGCCACGACCGGCTTCGCATTGATCAGGTCATGCGGCATCACCGTATCAATATCGACAGAGCCCATACGCTCCTTGATCGCGCGCTCCATGCGCACGAGACCGATGCGGTAATTGTTCTCCATCAGCTCACCGACNGANCGAACGCGGCGGTTGCCGAGGTTGTCGATATCGTCGACTTCGCCCTTGCCGTCTTTCAGGTCGAGGATNACCTTCATGACGCCGATGATGTCTTCATGGCGCAGCACGCGCATGTCGTCTGCCGCAGCTTCATAGCCCGGCACGCCGACATTCAGGCGCATGTTCATCTTCACGCGGCCAACAGCGGACAGGTCATAACGCTCCGGATCGAAGAAGAGCTGGCCGAACAGGGCATCAGCCGCTTCCTGGGTCGGCGGCTCGCCCGGACGCATCACGCGGTAGATGTCGGACAAGGCCTCGAAACGGGTTTCGTTCTTGTCCGCCTTCAGCGTGTTGCGCAGCCACGGGCCACGGCCNGAGGCGTCAATGTCGAGCACTTCGATCGTGTCGATGCCATACTCGCGCATNTCGGCGAGCATTTCCTCTTCCAGCATGTCGCCGGCTTCNCCGAAGATCTCACCGGTTTCGGTGTTCACCACGTCGCGGGCCAGGAATTTNCCGACCAGCGCGTCAGACGGCACCAGGATCTCGTCCGTGTTGGCTTCAGCGATACGCTTGGCCTTCAGGGCGGTGATCTTCTTGCCGGCTTCGGCAACAGCCTTGTTGGTTTTCGCGTCGACCAGGTCGAATTCCGGCTTCACCCCTTTCCACGCATCGGCGCGGAATCCGGTGATCCAGCCAGCCTTGTCGAGGCGGTAGATGGAATTGGTGTAGAACAGGTCGAGGATCTGCTCGGTGTCATAGCCCAGCGCGTAAAGCATCGTGGTCGCCGGCAGCTTGCGCTTGCGGTCGATCCGGATGTTCAGAACNTCTTTCGCGTCGAACTCGAAGTCNAGCCAGGACCCGCGATACGGGATGATGCGGGCCGCGAACAGCAGCTTGCCGGACGCATGGGTCTTNCCCTTGTCGTGGTCGAAGAACACACCCGGCGAACGGTGCATCTGGGACACGATCACGCGCTCGGTGCCGTTCACGACGAACGTACCCTTGTCGGTCATCAGCGGGATGTCGCCGAGATAGCATTCCTGCTCTTTCACTTCCTTGACGGAGCGAGCGCCGGTATCTTCGTCAACATCGAACACGACGAGCTGGAGGCGAACCTTCAGCGGCGCCTGATAGGTCAGGTCGCGCTGGACGCACTCTTCCACGTCGAATTTCGGCGTTTCAAATTCGTAAGAGACATATTCGAGCGTCGCCCGCTCGGAGAAGTCAGTGATCGGGAACACGGACTTGAACACACCGCCCAGGCCATCATCCGTCCGCTTTTCAGCGGGCGTGTGCATCTGGAGGAAGTGTTCGTAGCTTTCGCGCTGAACCTCGATCAGGTTTGGCATTTCGATGGCTTCGGGAATGCGCCCGAAGGATTTGCGGATACGTTTCTTTTCCGTGAAGGAGAGTGCCATCCCAGGATCCCATTTTTTGTGTCGNCAGCCACCGGGCTGANNACTNTATCGCCAGAACGCGAGTTCGCGGCGGCCNCNNAATGANACCGCCGCGCAAGNCTTTGANAGNGCANCGCCTCGCGCGAACGCCGCCCGGNTTTGAAGTCGCCGGAGCTTACTTGAGCTCGANNGTTGCGCCGGCTTCTTCGAACTTCTTCTTNAGCTCTTCNGCTTCTNCNTTNGNNGCGCCTTCNTTNAGCNGCTTTNGGAGCNNCTTCNACGAGCTCNTTNGCTTCTTTCAGGCCGAGGGACGGCTGAACTTCGCGGACGAGCTTGATCACGTTGATCTTCTTGTCGCCAGCGCCGGTCAGGATAACGTCGAACTCGTCTTTCTCAGCGGCAGCAGCGCCGCCAGCGTCACCACCTGCGACGGCTGCGACAGCAACCGGAGCAGCGGCGGAAACGCCCCACTTGTCTTCGAGCAGTTTTGCCAGCTCAGCCGCTTCGAGAACGGTGAGGGCGGAGAGGTCTTCGACAATCTTTTCGAGATCTGCCATTTTTCTAATTCCTGTTAGGTTCGGTGTTTGTAGTCTTTAATGTGCGAAAACGGGTGTCTTATGCGGCATCCTTGGAGCCGTAAGCCGACACCACGCGAGCGAGCTGTCCAGCCGGTGCCTGAACGACGCCAGCAACTTTCGTCGCCGGTGCCTGCAGGAGGCCAACAAGCTTGCCACGAAGCTGGTCGAGAGATGGCAGTTTCGCGAGGCTTTCGACGCCATTGGCATCGAGAACTTCCTCACCCATCAACGCGCCGATGATTACGAGCTTGTCATTTTCCTTGGCAAACTCGTCAGCCGCTTTCGCAGCCGCCACCGGATCGGGAGAATAGGCAATCGCCACAGGACCCTGGAACAGGGCCTGGGCGGCATCACCGCCTTTACCGTCAAGTGCGATTTTCGCGAGACGGTTCTTGACCACCTTAAGCTGTGCGCCATCCTTGCGGAGCATGCCGCGCAGCTTGGTCATTTCCGCAACGGTAAGACCGGTATAGTGCGTCACGACGACAGCACCGGACTCGCCAAAAACCCCCTTGAGGGTTTCGAGAGCCACTGTTTTTCCAGCTTTATCCATAGCGGGTCTCCAGTTTGAGGCGCCCGGACCATCCGGCCGCCCTGGTAATCGCCTTCTGGCCGAAGCCTTCCAGCGCCTGCCCAGGGATTGGCCTGCCCGGCTTTTCAACAAAGAGCGCTAACCCCCTGTTTCCGAACCGTTTATACGCCTCACCCCGTCTGCATAGGTGACAGTGGACTGTCTTTATCCCTCCAAATGGTGGGGCCTATGGTCTAGGACAGGAAAACGGGAGGCCCCCGATGCATATCAGAGAACTCCCGTCAAGGGGCGCTTGTTAACGCTTCTTGTGGAACCCTGCAACCCCCCAGAGTCATAAAATGTCAAGGGTGGGCACCAGACCCGGCAGGACGGCCCGTGGCAACGGCAAATTTCGCGTCCGGNAAGAATGACGAGTTTGCGAAATCGGGACTTACAAAGCCTGTGAGTTCTCCACCACGAATCATCNATGCGCACAAGCCTCCCCTATCCCACAAACCNGCTCATCCCCTGNTCCCAATCAAATCAAGCGCTTGCGAAATAGTTCGGGAAACGTGTCCCCCTCCGCCGAGACGGGGCGATACTGGCAGGCATGGAATTCGAGACCGATCCCGATCTGCCGACGCCCGAGCAGCCGAGCGAACTGGAATTGTTTGCCTATCTGATGGTGGGGGATTTGCTGGGGCCGTTNATGGCGCTGGTGGGGCAAGGCCGGGCGATGGCACAGCGGGGGTTTGACCTGTTGCAGACCGCCGAAATGCTGTTGCGCCGGGTGATCTATCTGAAGGCGCTGCGGATCGAGCTGCCCGCCCCGGCCAGCGCTNCGCCTGCTGGCCCCGCCGCCGCGCGCCCGGATGAGACGACCCGCAAAGCCACCAAGCCCGACACGCCCCGCTTCGCACTGATCGAAGCGGAACTGGCCGATGCCACCCGCCCGAAGGATCCGCGCCCGCTGTTGAGACCGGAAGACTGCCCGCGCATCTCGGTGATGGACGAAAACGCCCGCCCCTACATTCCGCCGCCCGAGCCTGAGCCGCGCAGCGTGACCCGCCCAGATTTCGNAACCCGGTACCGGCACCGCGCCCACGCGCTGGCCCGCGCCTTTACCAATCTTGACGGCGAAGCCCAGCGCCTTGCCCGCTGGATCGCCCGGCAAAAGGCCAGGCGCGCAGAGCGCCAAAGCCCGCTCGGCCTGCCGCCCGCGCCGGACGACGCAGAAAAAGCAAAATCCGATCCGGCCTGGCCGGTCCTGTCGGACATCTATCTGCTGGCCGACAGCGTGCTCCACCCCGACACGAGCTGATCCGCATCCGCCTTTGTGAGTCCCCCACAACGCCCTGGCCCCGGCCTGCGGCGGCGAAACTGCTGCGCGCGATNATCTGGTGGNGTCCCCCGTGTGCAAGTGTCGCGTTCGCATCTCCGNAAGAGCGCGCTATAGCCCCGCCCCATGCCTGCCCTGTTCCGACATCTCCGTATGCTTGCGCTCCTGGTCCTCGTGGCCGGTATGGGCGTGCGCGGAACGGTTCCGGCAGGCTATATGGTCGACACGGCTGAGGATGGCGGCGTCATCATCCGCATCTGTGGCGACGGGGTCGGCGCGCTCATGCGGCTCGATCCGGAGGCNGGCACGCTGGAAAAGCTGCCANANGATTACGATCCGGATGCNCCNTCGCATGACAGCGACCTGCCCGATACGGCCACCTGCCCCTTCGCGCTGACNGCCATGTTCGACCTGCCCCAGACGCCNGCCCTGCCANCGCCNGCCGCGTTCGGCCTGCCCCGGCTTGGCGCCAGCCTCTATGTCGTGCCGCTGTCNCAGCGCCCGATCGACACCCGCCTGCCTGCGCGCGGGCCACCCCTCTCTGCCTGATCTGACTTTTCCGACAATTCAATCAGACACCGCCTGACCGCCCCCCCCCGGCAGGCGAAGAGGACTTNCACATGAAACGCATTCTTTCTGCNGGCACGGGCCTGCTCGCCCTGGCCACCTGCCCCCTGCTCGCCGCTGCCGAGACGCCAGACCCGGCGCTTCAGGACGTGATCATCGTCACCGGCCACCGCACCACGACCGCCACGGACTCGGCGCTTTCGCCTGAAGCCGCCCCACTGGACGGCGTAGACATCACGCGCCTCACCGCCCGCACGCCCGGCGCGGCCCGCATCGGCAATGGCGAAATGTCCGGCCAGATGCAGTATCGCGGCCTGTTCGGCCCNCGCCTGAACCTGCGCATTGATGGCCACAGCTTCGCCTCTGGCGGCCCGAACCTGATGGACCCGGCCCTGCATTATGCGCCAACGCCGCTTGTCTCCGCCGTGCACATCGACCGCGGCATCAGCCCGGTCTCCGAAGGCCCCGGCATTGGCGGCGGCGTCGATGCCGTTTTCAAGAAGACCGACTATTCCAATTCGTCGGATGCCAGCCTCGGCTATGATCTGACGATTGGTGGGCGCAGCGTGAATGACAGCGTCTCCACCGGCGGCATCATCGGTGCCGCCACCGATACCTGGCGGGCGAACCTGCTTGGGGCCTACGAAGAAGGCGGCGATACCGAATACAAGGACGGCACGATTGGCGGCTCCGAATTCCAGCGCAGCATCTATGGCCTTGCCACCGGCCTGCGCACCGATCTGGGGGAATTCAGCCTCGACTGGCGTCGCCACAATACCGGCTTTTCCGGCAACCCGCCCTTCGGCATGGACATCCGCTTCGTTGATACAGACGTGCTGAAGGCCAGCTATGAGAAAGCCTTCGGAGACGTGCTGGTCGAAGCGTCTGCCAGCTACACCGACGCCGCACACGGAATGAATACGTTCGACCTGCGCCCGGCCATGATGCAGCGCGAAGCCTTCGCCTATGCCATCACGCGGAAAGCAGACATCGCCGCCACCTTCCCGGCCTTCGGCGGCAGCCTGCAAATCGGCGCAGACACAGCCGAGGAAGACCACAACATCCATGTGGTCGATCCGGGCAATCTCGACAATTTCGTCTACTCCCTGCCAGACATCGTGATCGACCGCACAGGCGCCTTTGCGGAATGGACGGGCGCGCTCGGCGCCTTCAATGCCGAACTTGGCCTGCGCGTCGATGACTATGACGGCACCGGCGGCACGGCGACCTTCGGGGCGGACGCCTCAATGGGCCAGAAGATGCTGGCCGCCAGTTACAATGCCTCTGACCGCAGCACGGACGCGACCACGCTGGACGTCGCCGCCCGGCTCTGGCGTCCGATTACGGATGATCTGACCTGGCGCGTGACACTGGCGCAGAAATCCCGCGCACCATTTTACCTTGAATGGTTCCAGTGGCTCCCGTCCGGCTCCAGCGCGGGCCTTGCCGATGGCAATGTCTATCTGGGCGACCAGTCCCTCGATCCGGAAGTGGCCCTGATCGCGGAGACCGGCTTCGACTATGTGACCGAAACGGCCTATATCCGCCCGACCGTCTACATTCGCCAGATCGACGATTTCATTCAGGGTACGCCCTTTGATGATACGCCGGGCGTGGTCGACTCCATGGAAGAGATGATGGCCAGCATGCATGGCAGCTCCGCGGCCCTCCTGCGCTTCACCAATGTCGAGGCGCGCCTGATCGGCTTTGACCTCGACGCAGGCATCGACCTGCCCGGCCCGCTGCGCGCCGATGCGGTCTTCTCTTATGTGCGCGGGGAGCGCCGGGACATTGACGATGATCTCTATCGCATCGCCCCGCCCAGCCTGACCGCCGGCCTGACCTGGGAAGGCGCCAACTGGTCCACCACGCTGGAAACCCGCGCCGTTGCCGAACAGGACAAGGTATCGGTCACGAACCTNGAAGCGGAAACGCCGGGCTATGTCACGCTCAGCCTGTATGGCGACTGGCAGGTGAATGAGGGTGTGCGCCTGTCGGCAGGCGTGGAAAACCTGCTCNATCAGGTCACGCGCGATCACCTGTCNGGCTACAACCGCAACGCCTGGAGCGACGTCGCCGTGGGCACCCGACTCCCCGGCGCAGGCCGCGGCGCCTTTATCCGCCTGTCCTTCGTGGGCTGATGAATACAATGCCTCTTCCCGTTTCAACCGCACCGCATCTCCGGCGCACGCCGGAGTCTCTTGCGGTCGGCATTGCGGCGTAGCGGCGGGAGACCCCGGCATGCGCCGGGGATACGGCAAACAGGAGAAATCACTCTCACCCTGTCATCCCGGATAAANCCTTCGGATTTTCCGGGATGACAAATTGGTTTGGGCGGGAAGCAAACTGGTGGGTTGCGCTCCGCCAACCCGCCCCGCTCATCATGAGCGCTGATCATGTACGGACTCATCCTGAGCGAAGTCGAAGGATGAACTGGCCGGGGTCGAAGGATTAAGAAGCAAACACGAAAAAGCCCGGCGCATTTCTGCGCCGGGCTTCATTTTGTTCTCTCTCTAATCCGATGTCGGACTTAAGCCGTCTGGTTGACTTCCGCCGTGTCGATCATCACGCCTGCGCCCATTGTGGAGGACAGGGAGATCTTGCGGATGAACTGGCCTTTCGCGCCGGATGGGCGGGCCTTGGACAGCGCTTCGAGGAAGGCTTTGACGTTGGTCTCGATGTCACCTTCGGAGAAGCTGGACTTGCCGATGCCAGCATGGATGATACCGGCCTTCTCGACGCGGAACTCAACCGAGCCGGACTTCGCGTCCTTGACGGCCTGAGCCACGTTCGGCGTGACCGTACCAACTTTCGGGTTCGGCATCAGGCCGCGCGGGCCGAGCACCTTACCGAGACGACCGACAACCGCCATCATGTCCGGAGACGCGATGACGCGGTCAAAGTCCATGAAGCCGCCCTGGATCTTCTCCATCAGGTCCTCAGCGCCGACGAAATCGGCTCCGGCTTCCTTGGCTTCTTCTGCCTTGGCGTCCTTTGCGAACACGGCGACGCGAACGTCCTTGCCGGTGCCCGACGGAAGATTGACCACGCCGCGGACCATCTGGTCAGCATATTTCGGGTCAACGCCGAGGTTCACAGCGATTTCGACGGTCTCGTCAAACTTCGCCTTTGCGTTCGATTTCACCAGAGCAACGGCTTCGGTGATCGTGTAGGCCTTGTCGGCATCCACGGATTCGAGAATTGCGCGGGTACGCTTACCTGGTTTCGCCATGTCGCTTACTCCGTCACTTCGATGCCCATTGCGCGGGCGGAACCGGCAATGATTTTCGAGGCTGCGTCGAGGTCGTTCGCGTTCAGGTCTTCCATTTTCATTTCCGCGATCTCGCGAACCTGAGCCATGGTGACCTTGCCGACCGTCTCATAGCCCGGCTTGTTGGCGCCGGAAGCAGGCTTCTTGCCGAGCTTCAGCTTGGCAGCCTTCTTCAGCAGCACAGTGGCCGGAGGAGACTTCACGACGAAGGTGAAGGATTTGTCCTGATAGTAATCGATCACGACCGGAACGGGCAGGCCCTGTTCCATGTTCTGGGTCTTGGCGTTGAACGCCTTACAGAATTCCATGATGTTGATTCCGCGCTGACCGAGCGCCGGGCCGACAGGCGGCGACGGGTTGGCTTGGCCGGCAGGAATCTGGAGCTTGAGGTGCCCCAGCAGTTTCTTAGCCATATTGTCCTCTCGAACGTTTCAGATGGGGCGGTGGTCTTTCGATCCGCCCGGTTACTTTGGAGGCCCGTGGTCTGGCCCGGCTAGAGGCCTCCCACGGAAGCGGGGCGTATGGCGGATATGCCCTGAAACGTCAAGGGGATGCGGGCAGCCATGCTCCCTGCCCCCCAGACCCAAAAAGGCCGTCCCCTTTCGGAGACGGCCTGTCTGACAAAGTCTGCAAAGTCGTGAAGACTTAAGCAGCTTCGATCGTGTCGACAGCGGTCTTGCCGCTGCGTTTGTCGACAGCTGTCGTGAAGGACACTTTCTGGCCTTCGGACAGGATGCGCATGCCGGCGCGCTCAAGCGCGGTCGCGTGCACGAACACATCATTGGTGCCGTCTTCAGGCTGGATGAAGCCGAAGCCTTTTTGGTCGTTGTAGAATTTTACGGTGCCATTTGTCATGAAACACTCCTGATTGATTGCGGTCCTGCAACATGCGGGTCCGCGGAACACGAATTTTGTTTGGGAGGTCTCTGAAAGGAACAGCCGGGCGATGCCCTTGTGTTCGTTGCCTGATCGTCCGGCGAAAAGTCGAGAAACACACATGGTGCCACGCGCACCAAATAGCAATGGCGCGCCCGCAGCGCTTCAGACGCCAATCCACGAAAAAGCCCGGCTGCGCAGGGCAACCGGGCTCAAATAAAAATCGCAATTGCCTACATCAGGGCNTAGCCCTTGGCATTGATATAGCGCTTCAACTCCTCGGCNCGGCGCAGCGGGTCCGGGTGNGTGGACATGAATTCCACCGGGCGCTGGCCTTCCGATTGGGCGGCCATCAGCTCCCAGAGGCGCACCGACTGGCGCGTGTCATATCCGGCATTGTGCATGTAATCGACGCCCAGCTTGTCAGCCTCCAACTCGTGCCGGCGGCTATAGGGCAGGATCACGCCGAACTGCATCGCCGCGCCGCCCAGCGCGCCGATCGTTGTGCCGTACTTGCGCAGCTCTTCTGACTGGGCCACGGCAATCTGGCCCGCCATCAGGCCGACCTGCGCNGCGGTCGAAACCGACAGGCGCTCAGCGGCGTGGCGGCCCACAACATGGCCCGTCTCATGGCCCAGAACGGAAGACAGCTGGTCGTCATTCTCGGTCAGCTCTGTAATGCCGCGATAGATGCCAACCCGATTGCCAGGCATGACGAACGCGTTGACGTCATCGGTATCAAACACGGCCACGTCCCAATTGGCGTTCGGGTCGATATGGCCCGCTTTGGCCGCGCCTGCGGTGGTGCGTTCCCACACATTCAGAACCTGGTTCTTGAGGCGCGTATTGGACACGACCGGTGTCTGGGATTTCATNTCGGTCCAGGCGGTTGCGGCCATGCTGGCCACTTGATCCTCACCAAACAGGATCAACTGGCTGGACCCCGTTGCCGGATTGGTGGTGCAGCTGGAAATGAAGGGGAACACAGTGCCCGCGGCAATGCCGGTAATCAGCGCGCGGCGTGACAGGCGGACATTCGGCGCCCCGGCCAGCACTTTGCTATCAAATTCGACCAGTTCAGCCATCTCAAATCTCCCTGTCACCTGAGTGGAAACGTTAGCCGTCCCCTCTCAAAAAGCAATCGCACCCCTGCGCGAATGGTTCCCAGATTGAAAGATTCTGCCTGAATTGGCCGTGAACACCGCGTTGCCTACGCGTCCTCGTCCACCGTGTCGCCAGCCAGGATAGCGGCCTGTTGCACCCAACCTTCGCGCACGATTCGGCCGGAGAANTTCAGCTCATGATCCACCCAGACCACATTGTCCGGTGTCCANGCGGCGATCTGATCATAGTGCCAGACACCCATCGCGTTCAGCAATTCCTGGATCTTGGGCCCAATGCCGCCGATCTCTGTCAGATCGTCGGGCGAGTTTTCAACCGGTTTGTCCAGCGCGATCGGGCGCACACCCTTCGGGGCATCATCCGCCTCGTCGAACTCCGCGTCGTCCTCGTCAGCCGCGTCTGCTTCGACCTCGGCGTCCTCTCCATCATCATCGTCCAGTTCCAGCGCGGCGAGAATGGCCCGGCTGGCCTCCTCNGGCGTTGCCACCGCTGACTCTTCTGCCNCTGTGTCAGCGCTGTCTTCTGCGTCGCCCGCAGCCTCCGTTTCCATCACCGGNACGGGNACCTCTTCCGGGAAGCGNTCCTCGATCTCGAAGGTGGGCAGNTCCACATCGGCGTCNGGGTCTGCGGCAACTTCTTCCGGGGCCTGAGGCTCGGACTCGTCCAGTTCCTCGGGNNCATNCAGCACGTCGTCTGCCGTGAAGCCGAANGGATCAGCCACGATCTCGGCCTCATCTTCGGCCTGCTCTGAATCCTCGGCCTCCGCCGCAGCATCAGCTTCAATCTCTGGGACCTCAATCTCAGGCTCGGCATCTGCCTCAACTTCGATTTCAGGCTCGGCCTGCTCAGCGTCTGCGTCTTCTCCGTCCGCCTCCAGATCGTCCGCAACCTCGAAGGTAGCCGCGTCGAAATCGGCTTCGGCCTCGACCTCCTCGATGTCTTCCGGGTCTTCTTCCGGCTCAGACAGCTCCGCTTCGGCTTCTACGAATACAGGCTCGGGCTCGACCTCATCCACTGGCTGAGCCTCAACCTCGGGTTCAGCCTCAACCTCAGGCTCAGGCTCAGGCTCAACCGTTTCGGTGGCCTCGACAGGCNCTTCGGCGTCTGCCGTCTCGGTCTCGAGTTCAGTGTCGCTGTCTGCCANATCAGCCAGAGGCGCGATGACCTCNTCTGCTTCATCCTCGGCCTCCTCGGCGGTCTCCGCATCCGCCGCGACGGCTTCATCGCGCGCGTCCTGATCGCCCTCGAAATAAGCGAGACGCCCTTCCAGATACCGGTTGCGCCAGCGCAGGCGGGCGAGCTCTTCATCGACCTCGTCCTGTGCTGCCGGTGCAGCTTCAGCAGGTGCCTCGACGACCGGCGCCTTCACCTGAGCCAGCTCCGCCTCCAGCGCCTCGACGCGCTGCTTCAGGAAATTGTGTTGCCACTCGGCTTTNGCCTGTTCGGAGTCAGACACGTCGCTTGCCGCCACNGGCGCGGCAGCCGGTACGGCCGTCTCCACCGCCGCAACGCCCTGAGCACCTTTTTCCAGCATGCCTTCCAGATGGCGCACGCGGCTTTCCAGATGACGGTTGCGCCANACCAGNGCCGGGTTCGGATCGGACGCGCCGCCAACAGCCGCCAGCGTCCCTGCCGCAGATGCGGCCGCAGCCACACCAGCCTTGGCAACGCCTGCGCGCTCGGCTTCGTCAGCCTTTTCCTTCAGAGTTTCCAGTTCGCTCTTGGCGCGGGCCAGTTCATCTGTCAGGCGCTGCAGTTTGACGTTCTGCTCAGCCTGCACTTCGCGCGGATTGAAATTGCCAATCGGCTGGCCCCGCTGCGCCGCATACAGGCTTTCGATCTCTTCGCGGGCCTGATCAAGTTCGGTCAGCGTCACATCGCGCTCGACCACCGCCTTGCGCATCTTGTTCACCAGCAACATGCCGCGGATGGACCAGCCCAGCAGCAGCCCGAAAACGGCCACGCCTGCCAGCGCAACCCACATATGTGCCAACAGCCACGCCATCACTCGCTCCGTTCTTGAACCTTGAACCCAATCCGGCGATTCTTCGCCCGACCTTCCTCAGTGTCATTATCCCGCACAGGTGCATCAGGACCATACCCAATTACAGCCACCCTCGAAGGGGAAAATCCGGCTGAAACCATATAATCTCTTACAGCTTGCGCCCGTGCCTCACTCAGCATCAGGTTTGCCTGCCGATCGCCCGTGGAATCAGTGTGTCCGCCCACTTCAATGACCAGATCCGGCGCGCAGCGACCCGACACGGCCATCACCTTGTCGAGCGTGTTGCCACTCTCTCGNGTNATNCTNGCTGCGCCCGTTTCGAAATACACCTTGTTGGTCTCCATCACCGAGTCAAACGCCGCCTGACAGGCCGCAACCGGGTCCGCCTCGAAGTCGATCTCGCGAATCTCCTCAACGGCCACCTGAACCGTATCNGTGAAAACTGTGACAGGATAAGGGCTATCCACTGTGGCCAGGTCCTGCTGGAGATAGGCGAGCGTGGAGCCGGTGGCCTCCCCCTCGAAACTCAGCCCCGTCTCTTCAGGCTCAAACGCCATGACGCCGGTCTGAAAGCCGCCCGCGAAATGCGGAAGGCCCACGCGCACACCGTCCAGCCAGCGGGGATGGGCCTCACCCGCCACCTGCATCTCGTCGCGCACGGTCTGCGCGTAGTATTGCCGGGCAATCGACAGGATCTCGTCCCGCTCGGCCTCACTTGCCACTGAGCCGGAGAGGATCAGCTCTCCCTCGCCATGCGTCGCACTCCACAGCGCCGGGCCGCGCAGGAATGGCTCGCCNCGAAAGGGCGCAGTCACATTGGACACATCTGCAGACAGGCGCGCTCGTATCGCCGAGTCCATCGACACGCCGCGCAGGCGCAAACGCGTATCCTGCAGTCTCGCCTCGCCCGAATTCAGCTCTGACAGGCTTTCCAGCGCCAGCTTGGCCATACCCTGCCAGTTCGCTGCCGGCGCACCATTCGCCACAACCATCCGGTCATCGACCTCTGCTTCACCGGCACGCGCCTCGGCCATCGCCAGCAGGTCTGACCGTACGCTNCGCGAGGGCACATGCCCCATCAGGATGAATGCACCGGAATCTGTCTTGATNGCGCGCCAGACATAGGGAGACACNGCNGCTGCTGCGCCGACTTCGCTCTCCACCAGGGTGACGCCGCCCATGATGACGCCGCCCGATCCGCTGGATGTGATGACCGTTTCTGCTGCCGCGCGAACCGCGTCNACGGACGGGGCCTTGCCGGTCAACCGGGCGCGCTGGCCATTCATCTCGACCTTTGCCCAGTCAAAGCCTGCCTCGGCCAATGCCGCATTGGCGTTGGCCTCCAGCCGCGCTTCGAGGTTTACAGGCGTGTTGCCGGACTGATAGACGGCCCACCAGCCTGTGAAAATCAGGCCGATCAGCGCCACGCATCCAATAAGGTAGTCGAGCAGTCTCATAGAGGCCCCACGACCTCCTCCATTGATAATCCCCTAGTAATCAGGGATGCCCTATTCAGCAGGTCCTAGCAAGGCTTGCCCCGCATAGTCAGAAACGCCAGAACCCTGCCATGACCCGCCCTTCAGAGACGATAAGCAGCGCTTCAAACCCGCTCGTCAAAACCTTGAAAAGCCTGGAAAGAAAGAAAGGCCGCACCGAGACCGGCCTGTTTCTGGCCGAAGGCGCGCGGCTGATCGGTCAGGGGCTCGCCAATGGCTGGAAAGCGGACTGCGTTGTGGTGGCCGCCAGCATGGCGGAACGGCCCCATCTGGCTGACCTGATCCGGCAGGCCGAAACCTCCGGTGCGCGTGTNGTTCTGGCAGCAGACAAGCTGATGTCGCGCATCACNCACAAGGACAATGCGCAAAGCGTGGTCGCCGCCTTCCNNCAGCGCCATCTCGGCCTTGATGCCCTGCCCCAGACCAAGGACGGNCTGTTNGTTGCGCTCTATGAAGTGCGTGATCCCGGCAATCTGGGCACGATCCTGCGGACNGCNGANTGCGCAGCTATTTCCGGCGTCATCCTGGTCGAAACCTGCTGCGACCCCTACAGTTTCGANGCNGTGCGCGCCTCGATGGGGTCCATCTTCGACATGCCCTTTGCAAGCGCCAGCTTTGACCAGTTCAACGCCTGGCGCAAAGGCCTCGGCCTCAACATGAGCGCGGCTTCGGTCAATGGCACGGCCCGGCATGACCGCACNGATTTCACCGGGGGCTCCGTGATCATCATGGGCAATGAACAATCCGGCCTGCCTGCGCACGCCGAAGCCGCCTGTGACCAGCTCTGCCTGATCCCCATGCGCGGCGGCGCCGACAGCCTCAACCTNGCCCAGGCCACGGCCATCATGACCTATGAGGCCTGGCGCCAGAGAGATTTCAAATGAAGACCGATACCCGCCTCCTGATCGCCGATGACTGGAACGATTACGCCCTGCTGGATAGCGGCCACCTCCAGAAGCTGGAACGGTTCGGCAGCCAGACCGTGATCCGCCCGGATCCGCAGGCCTTCTGGGAACCGGCCCGCCCGNTCAGCAGCTGGCGCGCCGATGCCCGCTTNTCCACCAAGTCTCAGGATGATGATGGCGCCGGAAACTGGGAAGTGCTTTCGCCNAACGCCCGTGACAGCTGGCCGATGCAATGGAACGGGCTGACATTCGAAGCCCGCCGCACCGCTTTTCGCCATATGGGCGTGTTCCAGGAGCATTCGGTCCATTGGCGGTTCGCGCAGGAAAAGATTCGCTCGGCNGGCCGCCCGATCAAGGCGCTGAACCTGTTCGGCTATACCGGCATGATGTCNCTNGCCTGCGCCGCCGCCGGGGCCGAGGTGGTGCATCTGGATGCCAGCCCGAAATCNAACGGCTATGGCAAAGACAATCAGGCGATGAGCGGCCTGAATGATCGCACCATTCGCTGGATTGCCGATGANGCGATGAAGTTCACCGCNCGCGAGATCCGNCGGGGCAATCANTATGACGCGATCATTCTCGACCCGCCAAAATTCGGCCGCGGCCCGAAGAACGAGACCTGGCGGTTCGAGGAAAACCTCCCCGCCCTACTCGACACGGTGAAGACACTGCTGAGTGACCGGCCCCTGTTCGTGATCCTCACAGCCTATGCCGTCCGCCTGTCCTATCTCGCCTTGTCACAGGCCCTGGCCGACCGCCTCTCCCCGCTTGGCGGCATCATGGAGACCGGCGAGATGGCCCTGCCCCAGCAAGGCGGCGAACGCCTGCTGCCGACGGCAATCTACGCCCGCTGGCATTCCGGAAGCTGATCGACAGCTCCTGCCTCTCCCAGAAATCAAACAGCCTTGAGCCTGGTTCANGTGAGNGCCCGTCAAGGGCGCGATACGGAACCCGCCCAAAATGCCCTGAGCCCGGTTCATGTGAAGCGCAAAGCGCTGATACGAAACCCGTTCAAAACAAAAACGGCGGCCCCGAAAGGCCGCCGTTCCTGTTTCTTGATGTCCGTCAGACTTAGAAGTCGAACGTCGCACCCATGAAGATGTAACGACCCAGAGCGTCGTACACTTGTGGGTAGGTGTTACCGTTACCCGGTGCCGTACCAACCACAGAGGAGAGCGGTGGCTCTTCGTCCGTCAGGTTGTTCACGCCGAGGCGGAAGGACATGTAGTCCGTAGCAGCCCAGGAACCGGTCAGGTCGAGGTAGTTCTGAGCGTCGAGAACGCCGTTGATGGTGCCATCGTCACCACCTTCGATCTCAACTTCAGAGAAGTAACGCCACGTACCGGTGACGCTGAACTTGCCATCAGCATCAGCCCAGGTGACAGAAGCCTTGTGACGGTATTCCGGAGAGGAACCGTTTGCGACTTCGGTACCACCACCGGAGGCACAGCTGCCGCCATAGTAGCCAACACAGTCGAAGATATCAGCAGCTGGCGAATTCGGCAGCGGCTTGGTTTCAAGCGACTCAAGCAGTGTACCAACATAGTCGAACGTCAGACCACCACGGGTGTCGAGGTCGAGATCGTAGCTTGCGAGCAAGTCGAAGCCGGATGTCGACAGCGAACCGGTGTTGATATTGGTCGCAACGATGTAGCCAGTCTGGTTAGCCCAGAGCGTACCACCGGAACCACGGTTGACCAGCGAACAGAAGTACTCGTCGCCTGTCTCAAGGCAGGTGTCGAGTGCCAGTTCCTGCGGAACCGTACCAACGAGGTCTTCAACAACGATGTCGAAGTAGTCGAGCGATACGGTCAGGCCCGGGATCATGGATGGTGTTGCCACAAAACCGATGGTGTAGGTGTCGGACTGCTCTGGATCGAGGTCCGGGTTACCACCGGTCAGCGTGTTGAACTGGCCAGCCGGGTTGTCAGCAATGTTCCGGTACTGGTCCGGTGTCACGCCAGTGTTGGCACACTGAGCGAGCGTTGCTGTCGGAGCTGCACCGGCACACGGATCGTAGATGCCATTGGAGCCCTGGGTCAGGTCAAACAGACCGATCGACTGGGTGGAGAACAGTTCGAAGATGTTCGCAGCACGGACAGCGCGCTGGAACGAACCGCGGAAGCGGATGTCTTCGACCGGAGCGTACTCCAGACCGATCTTGTAGGCGTCCGAAGACACAGCATCATAGTTCGAACGACGATAGGCCAGGTCAACGCCGAGAGATTCGACACCTTCATAGCCTTCGATCAGAGGTGCGTTGACCTCGACGAAGTAGTCGTAGACTTCCTTATTATTGCATGTTGGCGCTCGCGGTGCAACAATCACA